>NZ_JAMXIO010000001.1:0-265647 GCF_059651515.1 Oerskovia sp. 140933 | reverse complement strand
CACGCACCGCGCCCGTCGGCGTCCTGCGGGGGGCGCCCCTGCGGGTGGCGCCTCCTGCGGGTCCCGCCCGGCCGGACCGGGTGGACGGTCCCGCGTGACAAACGTCATCGCGCAACGGTGACGAACCCGACGGAACGGGTGACGGGGTGCACTGCCCGGACCGCCCCGCGGCCAGCAGGCTGGAGGCATGGACAACGACACCTTCAGCAGCGGCCGCCCGGGCCGCGACCTCCCCGGGGACGAGCTCGTCATCGACGTGCAGGGCCTGCGCCGCCGCTACACGAGCAGCGCGCGCGGCAGCACGGGGTTCGAGGCCGTCGCGGGCGTCGACCTGCAGGTCCGGCGCGGCGAGCTCTTCGCGCTGCTCGGCACCAACGGCGCGGGCAAGACCTCGCTCCTGGAGGTCGTCGAGGGGCTGGCCCGCCCGACGGGCGGCACGGTCCAGGTCTTCGGCAAGGACCCCTACCGGCAGCGCGCCCAGGTCCGGCCCCGCATCGGCATCATGCTCCAGGAGGCCGGATTCCCCTCGGACCTGACCGCGGTCGAGACCGCGCGCATGTGGGCCGGCACGCTCGCCGCCCCGCGCCCCGTCGAGGAGGCGCTCGACCTGGTCGCGCTGCGCGGCCGCGCGGACGTCACGGTGAGCTCGCTCTCCGGAGGGGAGCGACGCCGTCTGGACCTCGCCCTGGCGCTCCTCGGACGCCCCGAGGTGCTCTTCCTCGACGAGCCGACCACGGGACTGGACCCCGAGAGCCGCCGCTCGGCCTGGGACCTGGTCCGCGGGCTGCTCGACGACGGCACGACGGTCGTCCTGACGACGCACTACCTGGAGGAGGCCGAGCGCCTCGCCGACCGCCTCGCGATCATGCACGGCGGACGGATCGTGCAGGAGGGGACCGTCGCCGAGATCGTCGAGGCGGAGCCCGCGCACGTCTACGTCGACGAGGCGAGCGTCCGGCCCCACCTCGCGGACCTTCCGCTGCTGCCGGGCGAGCGGGTCGTGCAGGTCGAGGGCGGGACCCTCGCGATCGTGACGCGCGACCTCCAGCGCAGCCTCGCGGTGCTGCTCGCCTGGGCCACCGACCGGGACGTCACGTTCGGCCGCATCGAGGCCCGCCCGGCGTCGCTCGAGCAGGCCTTCCTCGCGATCGCCGACGGCCCGGGGGCCTCGCTCTCGGGCCAGGCGTCCACCATCGACCAGACGGAGCGTGCAGCATGACCACCCAGACCCAGACCCGCACCTCCCGTTCCTCGGGAGCGACCGCGACCCCCCGGTCCTCGACCGGCCTCGCGGGCTCGCTGCGCCGCACCGGCTCGCTCGTCCGGGCCGAGACGACCCTGCTCCTGCGCAACCGCACGGCCCTGTTCAACGGCGTGGCCCTCGCCCCGGCCATGGTCGCCCTCCTGCACTTCTCCGGCGCCTTCGAGGCGTTCGTGGGAGAGGGCGCCGGGACGTCGGTCGTCGGGGCCTTCGCGCTCACGAGCCTCATCTGCTTCGCGCTCATGTTCGTCGTGTACTACAACCTCGCGAGCGCCTACGTCGCCCGGCGCGAGGAGCTCGTGCTCAAGCGTCTGCGGACCGGTCAGTGCTCGGACGCCGAGATCCTGGCGGGCGCCGCGACCCCCGCGGTCGTGACGATGCTCGCCCAGCTCGTCCTGGGCGGGGTCGCGATCGCGGTGTGGATCGGGCTCGACGTCCCCGCGAACGTCCTGCTGCTGCTCGTCGCCGTGATCGGGGGGACGTTCGTGTTCGCGGCCCTCGCCGCCGCGAGCACCGCCTTCACGCGCACGCTCGAGTCCGCACAGCTCTCGACGCTGCCGATCATGGCCGGCGCGCTGCTCCTGTCCGGGACCACGCTGCCGCTCACGCTCCTCCCGGAGCGGGTCCAGACCCTCGCCGAGTACACGCCCCTGCACCCCGTGGCCGAGCTCCTGACGATCGGTCTCACGGGGCTCGGGCCCGACGGCGTCGCGGTCGGTCTGGGGGAGACGTTCGCCCTGGCCGCGCAGCCCCTCGCGGTCCTGCTCGCGTGGTGCGTGCTGGGCGCGTGGCTCGCGACCCGGTACATGCGGTGGGAGCCGCGCCGCTGACGTCCGCCCGGCGCGCCGGGTGCGCCCGGGATGGAGCGCCCGCATGAAAGGCTGGCCCCCGTGAGCCGGAACCCCCTCGTCGGCGCGTGGTCGCGCCGCTCCAACCCCGAACGGTTCGACACCTACACGCGCTGGTCGCTCTACGTGGTGGCGACGTTCGAGCTCTACGTGGTCCTCTGGATCGTGGGCGAGGCGCCGACGGGGAACCCGGCGCTGCTCGCCCCCCTCATCGGGCTGAGCATCGCGCACACGGCGTCCTGCGTCGTCGTGGTCCGGTACGGGGTCACGCGGTTCCTCGGGGGCCCGCCCCCTCCCCGGTGGGCCCTCACCACCCTGGCGGTGCTCGCCGTCGCGACCAGCGTCGTCGGCACCGCGGCCTACCCCGAGGGCGACGGGTCGCTGTTCATGGGCAACACCCCCGTCCTGGTCGTGACCGCGACGCTCGGGTTCTCCGTCGCGGCGTGCGCTCCGCTCCTGACCTTCCGGTGGCTGGCGCTCGGGGCGCTCGGGGTCGCGCTGACCTCCGGGGCCGTCGCCTGGCTCGTCGCCCCGGTCCACGACGACACGGCCGTGGGCGCGGCGATCGGGCAGGGCATCGCCGTGGCCATCATGTGCGTCGGCGTGTTCGCGTCGTACCGCGTGTCCGTGTGGATGCTCGGGATCGTGTGGGAGCAGGAGCGCAACCGGGTCCTGCACGCGCGCCTGGCCGTCGCGGAGGAGCGCCTGCGCTTCTCGCGCGACCTGCACGACGTGTTCGGCCGCACGCTCTCGGTCGTGGCCGTCAAGAGCGAGCTCGCCGCGGAGCTGGCCTCGCGCGGGCGCCCCGGGGCGGCCGAGCAGATGCTCGAGGTCCGCCAGATCGCGCAGGACTCGCTGCGCGAGGTCCGGGCCGTCGTCGCGGGCTACCGTGCCGCGGACCTCGCGGCAGAGCTCAGCGGCGCGCGCTCGGTCCTGCGGTCGGCCGACATCGAGACCACGATCGAGTCGTGCGGCGACGGCGAGGAGAGCTCGCTGCCCGAGACCACCCAGGAAGCCCTCGCGTGGGTCGTGCGCGAGGCCGTGACCAACGTCGTCCGGCACTCCCACGCGACGCGCTGCGAGATCACGCTGCGCGTCGCGCGCGGCGAGGCGGTCCTGACCGTGACCAACGACGGCGTCCCCGACCTCGACCGCACCACGACCAGCCCGGGCAGCCCCAGCGGTTCGGGGCTGATCGGGCTGGGCGAGCGCCTCGCCCAGACGGGCGGGCGCCTGGAGACGCACCTCGAACCACCCGCGTTCCGTCTCACGGCCAGCGTCCCGCTCCCGGGGGTCGGTAGCCTCGTCTCGCGCATGCCGCTCGTCTCCCGGGGCCGCGGCACCGGCGCGCCCAGCCCCGCCCAGGAAGGCCCCACCGCGTGATCCGCATCCTGCTCGCCGACGACGAGAACCTCATCCGCGACGCCCTGGCCACCCTGCTCTCGCTCGAGGAGGACCTCGAGGTCGTCGTCCAGGCCGCGTCGGGGACCGAGGCGCTCGCGGCCGCGCGCAAGCACACGCCCGACGTCGCGGTGCTCGACCTGCAGATGCCCGGCCTCGACGGGATCGAGGTCGCCCACGCCCTCGCGACCGAGGCGCCCGGCTGCCGGGTCGTCATGGTCACGAGCCACGGGCGCCCCGGCTACCTCAAGCGCGCGCTCGAGGCGGGGGTCCGGGCGTTCCTCCCCAAGACCGTCTCCTCGCGCGTCCTCGCCGACGTGGTGCGCCAGGTCCAGGCCGGCGGACGCTACGTGGACCCCGAGCTCGCCGCCGAGGCCATCGCGGCCGGGACCAGCCCCCTGACGCCCCGCGAGGCCGACGTCCTGGAGCTCGCCGCGGGAGGGGCGCCCGTCGAGGAGATCGCGTCCCGCGCCTCGCTGGCCCCCGGCACGGTCCGCAACTACCTGTCGTCGGCCGCGGCCAAGCTGGGCGCGACGAACCGCCACGAGGCCGTCCACCTCGCGCGCCGCCACGGCTGGATCTGAGGCCGCACCCGGGCGAGCGGCGCCGTCGGGCCCGACGACGGCACGCGGCCCGGTAGGCTCGGTGACCGTGCCGACAGCCCACCCAGACAGCCGCGCCTACCGCGCCGTCGCGCTCATCGTGCGACCCCTGATGTTCACGATCACCCGCCGTGACTGGCAGGGGGCGGAGAACATCCCCGCCACCGGCGGGTTCATCGCTGCGGGCAACCACATGTCGAACATCGACCCGCTGACGTTCGCCCACTTCCTCTACGACCAGGGCCGGGCGCCCAAGATCCTCGCCAAGGCGTCGCTGTGGAAGATCCCCGGCCTGCGCTGGCTCCTGGACCGGACCGGGATGATCCCCGTGCAGCGCAACACCGCGGGGGCCGCGTCCTCGGTGAGCGCGGCCGTCGACCAGCTCGCGCTCGGCGAGTGCGTCGCGGTCTTCCCCGAGGGCACGCTGACGCGCGACCCGGACCTGTGGCCCATGGTCGGCAAGACCGGTGCCGCGCGCCTCGCGCTCGCGAGCCGCATGCCCGTGGTGCCCATCGCGCAGTGGGGCATGCAGGACATCCTGCCGCGCTACAGCAAGCGGTTCCGGCCGTTCCCGCCCAAGAAGGTCTCCGTCCACGCCGGGCCGCCCGTCGACCTGTCGGACCTCTACGAGCGTCCGATCGACACCGTGACCCTGCGCGAGGCCACCGACCGCATCATGGACGCCATCACGGCCCTGCTCGAGGACATCCGCGGCGAGAAGGCCCCCGCCGTGCGCTTCGACGTGCGCAAGAACCCCGGCTCGGAGGAACGCAAGTGAACGACCAGCAGATCACCGCCACCGTCCTGGGCTCCGGGGCGTGGGGCACGACCTTCGCCGCGGTCCTGGCCGACGCGGGCTGCGAGGTGCGCCTCTGGGGACGCAACCCCGACGTCGCCGCCGACATCAGCTCGACGCGACGCAACACGGCCTACCTCCCCGACATCGAGCTGCCCGCGGGACTGACCGCCACGACCGACGCGGCGCAGGCCCTCGCGGGGGCGCAGCTCGTCGTGGTCGCGATCCCGTCCCAGAGCGCCCGCGCGACCCTCGCCCCCCTGCGCGAGCACCTCGCCGACGGCGTCGTCGCCGTCTCGCTCATGAAGGGCGTCGAGCTCAGCACCGACCGCCGCATGAGCGAGGTCGTCGCCGAGGTGTGGGGCCTGCCGCTCGACCGGGTGGCCGTGGTCTCCGGCCCCAACCTCGCCCGGGAGATCGCCGAGCACCAGCCGACCGCGACCGTCGTCTCGTCCTCGAACGAGGACACCGCGCGCTTCGTCGCCGCCGCCTGCTCGTCCTCGTACTTCCGCCCGTACACCAACTCGGACGTCGTGGGCGTCGAGCTCTGCGGGGCCGTGAAGAACGTCATCGCCCTCGCCGTGGGTATCGCCCAGGGGCGCGGGTTCGGCTACAACACGACCGCGACCGTCATCACGCGCGGCCTGGTCGAGATCACGCGCCTCGGGCTCGCGCTCGGCGCCGACGCCGAGACCTTCTCCGGGCTCGCCGGCATGGGAGACCTGGTCGCGACCTGCACGTCACCCCTGTCGCGCAACCACACGCTCGGCAAGCACATCGGCACGGGGATGAGCCTCGACCAGGCCATCGCCGCGACGGGAGGCACCGCCGAGGGCGTCAAGTCCTGCCGGTCGGTCCTCGAGCTCGCGCAGAAGGTGGGCGTCGACATGCCCATCACGGCCGGGGTCGTCGCCGTCCTGCACGAGGGCATGCCCGTCGACGACATGGCACGCGGGCTGCTGTCCCGCCCGCAGAAGTCCGAGGGCGTGACGTCGGGACGCTGAGTCCCGCCCACGCTGCCGGCTCGGCGCCCTCCCGGGGGCGCCGAGCCACGACCCGTCACGTGTCGTCGTTGCGGACCTCCACGACGACCCGCGTCGGGTCGGTCAGGGCGTAGACCCGGAACGGGCTGACCTCGTCCGTCCCGATGAAGGCTTGCGTGTTCCCCTCGAAGACCCCGCGGAGCACGACCTCCTCGACCTCGTCGGTCTCCGCGACCCGCAGCGGGTTGGGGCCCGCGTACTCGGCGACCCCCGTGTCCATGGGGTAGCCCGAGCCGGAGATCATGACCTGGAGGGTCCCGTCACCGTCGACGTCGATCACGTCCCCCTTGCCGTCCTCGATCGCCTCCGGGACGTACTCGACGCGCCAACCGGGCGTGCCGGTGCCACCGAGCTCGAACACCACGCGGTCGAACCCGTCGTGGCGACCGACGCGCACGTCGGTCACCGTCAGCGCCGCGCCGGCCGACGGCTCGGCCGTGTCCGGGTCAGTGTTCGCGGGGAAGGGCGGGACCGAGGTCGACCCGTCGTCGTCGGTGGTCCCGGACGGGGAGTCCGTCGCGCCCGCCGAGGGGGACGGCGCGGCCGACGTCGACGGGGAGGGGGACACCGTGGAGGGGCCCCCGCTCGTCGTCCCGTCGTCGCCGTCGGTGTCGCCCGCGCAGGCCGTGAGGGTGAGAAGAGCAGCCACGACCGCGGCGGAGAACGCTGCATGTCGGTGTCGTCGGGCCGTGCCGTACATCGGTTACCTCCTGGAGCCACGTCCCCGAGAGCCTCTCCCGGGTGACCTTCGAGCGTAGGCGGGCAAGGACACGGAAGCGTGGAGGCACGGTCTCGATCCGGGGGCGAGTTCCTCACTCGACGCGACCGGGGCGCCGCGCGGTGACGAGGACCTTCGGCGTGTGCGCCGCCGGCGCCCGCTCACCGGGCGTCGTCGCACGCACGCCGGAAGCTCCCTCGCAGGAGTGATGACAGCGGCTCCCACCCGACCTACCGTGGTCCCATGTCGTGGTTGAGCGGTGTCGGCGGGACCCTGTTCCTCATCGTCCTGATCGTGGTCGTCGCCGTGGTCGCGATCGAGCGCATGGTCAGCGGGCGCTCCAGGGAGCGGCAGCAGGGGGACGGGCGCGGTGCGGGCGAGAGCGCGGGGGCGGGCGCGTTCGGAGAGCTCGTCGACGTCTTCCAGCCCAACCGGGTCCACCTCACCGAGGAGAAGGAGCGCCAGCGGCTCGACATCGCCCAGGCGCCGTCCACCGCGCCCCCGGTCGACGTCGACCTCGAGTCGGGGGTCGTCGTCTTCAGCGCGGACGTCGACGAACAGCGGCCCGCCGGTCCGGGCGACCCCGACGGTCCTGACCGTCAGCGTCCCTGACCGTCAGCGTCCCTGACCGTCTGCGCCCCTGACCCTCTGCGCCCCTGACCGACGGCCGGCCACCGCCCGGCGGCGGCCGGGACAGCCCCGGCGCGTCGCGCGCCCGGTCCCGGCTCGCCCCGACGCCGTGCTCGCGGGGTGAGCGGCGCCGTCGGGCCCGCTAGTCCCCGACCGTGGCGCGCAGGGCCCGGTCGAGGTCCGCCCACAGGTCCTCGACGTCCTCGATGCCGACGCTCAGGCGCAGCAGGTCCTCGGGGACCGTGTGCGACTCGGTCGCGAACCGCCGCCGCCGTTCCAGGCTGGACTCGACGCCGCCCAGGCTCGTCGCGGGGACCCACAGCCCGACGGCCTCGACGAGCGCGTCGGCGGCCTCGCGCCCGCCGCGCGGACGCAGCCCGATGATCGCCCCGAAGCCCGTCATGGTGCGGGCCGCGCGCTCGTGCCCCGGGTCGGTCGGCAGGCTCGGGTGACGGACCTCCTCGACGAGCGGGTGATCGGCCAGACGCCGGGCGATCTCCGCGGCGCTCGCCTGCGAGCGCTCGACCCGCAGCGCGAGGGTCCGCAGCCCGCGCAGCGCGAGCCACACCTCCCACGGCCCCGCGATCGCGCCGTGCAGCGTCCGGTACGCGCGCACCCGCGCGGCCAGCGCGGGATCGCTCGTGACGACGGCCCCGAGGACGACGTCGGAGTGCCCCGCCAGGTACTTGGTGACCGAGTGCACGACGACGTCCGCCCCCAGGACGAGCGGCTGCTGGCCGAGCGGGGTCGCGAAGGTGTTGTCGACCGCGGTCAGCACGCCACGCCGTCGGGCCGCGGCGAGGAGGACCGGGAGGTCGGCGACCTCGAGCATCGGGTTGGTCGGCGACTCGAGCAGGAGCAGGTCCGCCCCGTCGATCGCGGCGAGCACCTGGTCGGTGTCGGCCACGTCGACCCGGACGACCTCGACGCCGAGGCGCGTCGCGAGGTCGTCGGCGAACCCCAGGGTCACCTGGTAGGCGTGCCGGGGCAGGACGACCTTGCCGCCTGCGGGGACGAACGAGTAGACCGCCGCGATCGCCGCCATGCCGCTGCTGAACACGACGCCCGGCTCCGCAGCGCCCTCCAGGGCCGCCAGGGCTTCCTCGAACGGGTGCCACGTCTCGGTGTCCATGCGCGTGTAGAGGAGCTCACCCGGCTGCTGCACCCCGCGCGAGACGTACGTCGAGGACAGCACGACGGGCGGGTTGACCGGACCGCCCTGCTCACGCGGCGGGCGCCCCGCCGAGACCGCGAGCGTGGCCGGGGACAGCGGTGCGGCACGGTGGGCGGAGGGCGCTGTCGGCCCTGTCGGCTCGGTCGTCATGGGGGTGAGGTTACGCCCGGCGACCGGACGGGCGCCGCGGGCAACCGGTATGCGGGCCGGTCGCGGCGCGCCGGCGTGCTGGTGCGCCGAGCGTGCGGCCCGGGCCGAGGCGCGCCGACCGCGCGCGACCCGGGCCGCACGCCCGGGGGCTGCTCCGGGGTCAGTCCTCGACCGGCCCGAGCAGCGCGCTCGCGTACGTCGAGTGCGCCGACTCGTCGTCCGACGGGTGGAAGATGCCCGCGAGCACGTCGCGGTACAGGCGCCCCAGCTCGGAGGACGCGAAGTACGACGACCCGCCGGACACCCGGATCGCCTGGTCGACGACGACACGCGCCGTCTCCGTGGCCCGCACCTTGAGCCCCGCGACGGCCGTGAACCACCCCGCGCCACGGTCCACGAGCGCGTCGATCTCGCCCGCGAGCTGGTCGATCTGCGGGTAGATCCCGTCCATCGCGATGCCCGCGTCCGCGACGCGCCACCGGATGTCGGGGTCCTGGGACAGCGGCCTGCCGCCGTTCTTCATCGAGGTGCGCCGGTGCGCGTTCTCGACCGCGAGCTCCAGGGCGCGCTTGCCGATGCCCGTGTAGACCGACGCGAGCAGGACCTCGAACGTCGTGAGGATCGCGAGCACGAGCGGGTCCGTCGACGGCCCCGGGGCCAGGCGCCGGACCACGCGGTCGGCCGGGGCGTGCGCGCCCACGAGCATCGTGGTGCGGGACTGGCTCGCGCGCATGCCGACCGTGTCCCAGTCGTCCAGGACGTCGACGCCGCCGCCCCCGCGCGTCACGAACGCGTGCACCAGGCGTGGCTCGCCCTCCAGGCCCGAGCCGTCCTCGGCAGGTGTCTCGATCCCGAGCACGCCCAGCCGCGTCCACGCGGGGGACAGGGACGTGAAGATCTTCCGGCCGTGGAACGAGTAGCCGCCCCGGCCGTCGGGGCGTGCCTGGGTCCGCGACCCGAACAGCACCAGGTCGTTGCCCGGCTCCGAGTACCCGAACGCGAAGACCTCGCCGCGCGCGGCCTCCTCGAGCACGAAGTCGAGCGAGTGGTCGCCCCGCTCGTACAGGTAGCGCGCCACGCCGGTCCACACGTGGTGCATGTTGACCGCGAGGGCGGTCGCGGGGGCCGCACCCGCGAGGCGGACCTGCTCGTGCGCCACGTCCCGCAGACCCAGCCCTGGTCCGCCCATCGCGGCGGGCACGAAGGCCTGGAGGTAGCCGGCCGCGGTCAGCTCCTCGAGGTCCTCGGTGAAGAACGCGTTCTCGCGGTCGTAGCCCGCGGCGCGGGAGCGGATGCGGTCGAGCAGGTCGTCGGTCAGCAGAGGGAGGCTCATGCCCTCGTTCTATCACTGGTCCTCCACTCCGGGAGCACCTTGCGGCCCCCGTCCTGTTCACGTTGTCGATCGGGGTTCCGGTAGGGTCGTCGGCGATGTCCAGCCAGCCAGAACCCATTGCTCCCGCGCGCAAGGCGCGCGTCCTCCTCCTCTTCGGGGGACGCTCCGGAGAGCACGTGATCTCGTGCGCCACCGCCGGCGGCGTGATGCGCGCGATCGACCGCGAGCGCTACGAGGTCGTCCCCGTCGGTATCACCAAGGAGGGCCAGTGGGTCCTCGCGGCGGACGAGCCCGCGCGCTGGGAGATCACACCGGGGTACCTGCCCGAGGTCACGGCGACGGGTGGCGAGGTCCTGCTGCCGCTCGCGGTCGGTCAGCGCGAGCTGCGCGTCCTCGAGCCGGGCGAGTTCCCGCGCGAGCTGGGCGAGGTCGACGTCGTCTTCCCGCTGCTGCACGGCCCGTTCGGCGAGGACGGCACGATCCAGGGGCTGCTCGAGCTGGCAGACGTCCCGTACGTGGGTGCGGGCGTGCTGGCCTCCGCCGTGGGCATGGACAAGCAGTTCATGAAGCTGGTGCTCGCGGGCCAGGGGCTGCCCATCGCGCCGTACACGGTCATCCGGCCGGGGGAGTGGGACCGCAACCCCGCCGCCTGGACGGAGACCGTCGCGGGGCTGGGGCTTCCCGTCTTCGTCAAGCCCGCCCGCGCCGGGTCGAGCCTGGGGATCACCAAGGTCGACGACCTCGCGGACCTGCCCGCGGCGATCGCCGAGGCGCGCAAGCACGACCCCAAGGTCCTGGTCGAGGCCGGCGTCGTGGGCCGGGAGATCGAGTGCGCGGTCCTCGGGGGCCGCGCGGGCGAGCGCCCGCGCGCCTCGCTGCCCGGTGAGATCGTCGTCACGGACGCGCACCACGCCTTCTACGACTTCGAGGCCAAGTACCTCGACGAGGCGGGCGTCGAGCTGAGCTGCCCGGCCGACCTTCCGCCCCACCTCGTGGACGAGGTCCGTGACATCGCGGTCCGCACGTTCGAGGCAGTGGGTGCCGAGGGGTTGTCCCGCGTCGACGTGTTCGTGACGACCGACGGTCAGGTCATCGTCAACGAGATCAACACCATGCCGGGTTTCACGCCGTTCTCGATGTACCCGCGCATGTGGGAGAAGTCCGGGATCACGTACGCCGAGCTGATCGACGAGCTGATCCAGCTCGCGCTGCAGCGCCCCACCGGGCTGCGCTGACCGGCCCGCCGACCGGACGGGCAGACGCGAAGAGCGCGCCACCCTCACGGGGCGGCGCGCTCTTCGCGTCGTCGCGTCCTGCGGCCTCTCGCCCGGGCGCTGTGCCGACCTACATGCAGTAGCGCGTCTGCTCGACCTTGGACACCGCGCGGTTCAGGTCGGAGACGAAGTCCGTGGACTGGGAGTTCTTCACGGCAGGGGAGATCTGGACCTCGACCGCGGGGTCGCGGCCGTAGGTCACGAACGTCCAGGTGTCCTTGCCGTCGTCGGTCACGATCCAGTCGACGCTGCCCGCGGTGCTTGACACGCTCTGGCAGAAGGCCGTGGTGGGCTCGGGCGGCGTCACGCCGCAGCGCAGCGTCACGGCCGCGCCGGGCTCGCCCCACGCGGCGGTGGCCTGGCTGTCGGTCTTGATCTTCGGCAGCTCGCCGAGCTCGTCGGGGACCGCGAGGACGACCTCGGCGCACTTCGGGTTCGCGGCGTCCTCCGCGACCGGGACGCCGATCGTGGGCGTGCAGGCGATGAGGCCCGCGGCCACGGCGACCAGCAGGATCCCGGTGAGCGTCCGGCGTCGGGCAGGGGTACGGGGGTCGTTCAGCACCCTCCAACGGTAGCCGCTCCGGCGTGCTCCCCGGTCCCGCGTAAGGTGGCGCCGTGACCGATCTGAACGAGGGCCCGGCGCTGGTGCGCGAGACGTCGGAGGAGGAGCTGCTCGCGGCGATCTTCCCCCTGCTGCCGACGGGCGAGGCCACGCTCGTCGGGCCGGGGGACGACGCGGCCGTGGTCGGTGCACCTGACGGGCGGTTCGTGGTCTCCACGGACGTCCTGGTCGAGCGCCGCCACTTCCGTCCCGAGTGGTCCACGGGGTACGACGTCGGGTGGCGCGCCGCGATGCAGAACCTCGCCGACGTCGCGGCCATGGGGGCGCGGCCCACGGCCCTCGTGGTCTCGCTCGTGATCCCGGGGCACCTGCCGGTCGAGTGGGTCACGGGACTGGCCCGAGGCCTGGCCGCGGCGTGCGCGCCGAGCGGCGCCGCCGTCGTCGGGGGAGACCTGTCGAGCGGCGACGACGTGGTCGTCGCGGTCACGGTCCACGGGGACCTGGGCGGGCGGGCGCCGGTCCTGCGCTCGGGAGCCCGGGTGTCCGACGTCGTCGCGCACGCCGGGCGTCGAGGCTGGTCCGCCGCAGGACTCGCCCTGCTCGACCACGACCTGGGTACCGCCGACCAGGAGCTGGTCGACGCGTACCTGCGGCCCGAGCCGCCGCTCGGCGCCGGGCCGGCCGCCGCCGACGCGGGGGCGACCGCGATGCTCGACCTGTCCGACGGGCTGCTGCGGGACGCGGGTCGCGTCGCGCGGGCGAGCGGCGTCGGGATCGACCTCGACCTGGCCGCGTTCGCAGGAGACCTCGCTCGGCTGGGTGCCGCTGCGGCCGCGGTGCGTGCAGTGTCGGGCGAGCGACCGGCGGGCGAGTGGGCCGCTGCCGAGGTGTCGGCGGCCGAGGCGTCGGCGGCCGGGCAGGACGCCGCGCTGGCCCGGGACTGGGTCCTGACGGGTGGCGAGGACCACGGGCTGCTCGCGACGTTCCCCGCGGGGACGGTGCTGCCGGAGCCGTTCCGGGCCGTGGGGCGAGTCGTGGACGGGCGCCGCTCCGGGGACCCGGGCGGACCAGGGGCTGCGGTCACGGTCGACGGGATCGCGCCGCGGGCGCACGGCGTCGGCTGGGACCACTTCAGGGGCTAGGAACCCGACGTGGCCCCGCGATGGGGTCGCCTCGGCGATCCCGGAGGGGGCCCGACACGACGGAGGGGCCGCCCGGCGGGGCGACCCCCCTCGACGGGAGAGGTCGGCGTGCGGTGGCGCGGGACTCAGATCGTGCGGCGGTAGCGGACCTGGGTCAGGTCGCGCCCGCCGATGTCGTCGCGGCGCTCGACCCCGTCCGGTGCGAAGCCGTGACGGCGGTAGAAGTGCTGGGCGCGGTCGTTGTCCTTGAGCACCCACAGGGAGACCGGGGTGCGAGGGGGGACCTTGCCGAGCATGGTGCGCATGAGGTCACGGGCGACGCCCCGACCCCAGGCCTCGGGGTCGAGGTAGATGGCGTAGATCTCGAGGTCGCCGTCGTCTGCGTCCTCGTCGCGCGCCGGACCGATGCTGGCGAAGCCGAGGGCTCGACCGTCGGCCTCGGCGAGCAGGATGTCAGCACCCGAGCTCGTGAGGTTGCTGGTCCAGGCGGCCTCGCGCTGGTCGTGGTCGAGAGAGGCCAGGTACTCGTCGGGGACGATCCCGGCGTAGGCCCCGCGCCAGGAAGCGATGTGGACCTGGGCGATCGAAGGCGCGTCCTGCGGTGTCGCCGTGCGGATCGTTACCTCGTTGAGTTCCGTCACCATGACCAAATCCTGCCACTTCCGTGGAGATCCGCCAACCCTCTTTGTCCGGATCTTCAGCAAATCTCCCCAAGGAGATGTGTTGTCGGCTTCGCCGAGGGGTGTGCCCGGGTCATCGGTGTCGCCCCCGCGGTCCGTCGTCCACCGATCCTCTCAGCCTTTGCCCGTCGCCGCCTGCGGGCCGTCGGCGGCCCGCTCGCCGGTCGCAGCCCTGGCGACCGCCTCCCGGACGTCCTCGGCGATCAGGTCCCCGTTGATCGCCGCGGCCGCCTGGACCCCCGCAGCCGCCGCCGCGACGACCTGCGCCATGAGGTGCGTGACGTTGCCCGCGACGCGGACCCCTGGCACCGACGTCGCGCCCATGGGGTCGGAGGGCACGTACGTCCCGACGACCGTGCCGTCGACCTCCTGCTCCACCGTCTCGATCCCCAAGGACTCCAGGAGCGCGGACCGGGCGGTGAAACGAGGCGCGACCACGAGCGCGGCGCACGGCACGACCTCGCCCGACGCGAGGCGCACCCCGCTCAGGACGCCGTCCTGGACGTCGAGGGCCTCGACCGGCCCCTCGACGAGCCGGACGCCGCGCGCGTCGAGCGCGGCGCGCGTCACGGCGTCCGGTGCGGGACCCTCGTGGAGGAAGAGCGTCACGTCGTCGGTCCACTGGCGCCAGAGCTGGGTGTGGTGCAGCGACATCGGGCTCGTGGCGAGGATGCCCACGGCCTGGTCCCGGACCTCCCAGCCGTGGCAGTACGGACAGTGCAGGACATCCTTGCCCCAGCGCTCGGCGACGCCAGGGACTGCCGGCAGCTCGTCGAGCAGGCCGGTCGTGACGAGCAGCCGGCGAGCACCGACGTCCCGGCCGTCCGCGAGCCGGACCTCGAACCCGCCGCCCGCGAGCGGGACGGCCGACTCGACCGTGCCGTGCGTGATGCGTCCGCCGTACGCCGTGACCTCGCCGCGCCCCACGGCGAGGAACGCCGCGGGGTCCTCGCCGTCGCGGGACAGGTAGCCGTGCATGTGCGCGGCCGGGGCGTTGCGTGGGCGACCCGCGTCGATCACGAGCACGCTGCGTCGTGCGCGGGCGAGGGTCAGGGCGCCGCTCAGCCCGGCAGCGCCGCCGCCGACGACGACCACGTCGTAGGTGCTCGCCGCGCCGCCGGTGTGCGTGATCTCACCCGTGGCGGGTGTCGTGCTCTCTCGGGTCATGGGGACCACCTCCGCGTCGAGCATCACCGCGCGGCGTCTGCGGTGGCAACTCCTGTTGCCGCAATGGCAAACTCGACCGCATGGACGAGCACACGGACACGCACCAGGACGACCCGTTCGCCGCTGCCCTCGAGGCCGTCGGCCCCCGGCTGCGCGCCCTCAGGCAGCAGCGCGACCTGACGCTGGCCGAGCTGTCGGACCGCACGGGCATCTCCGTGAGCACCCTGTCCCGCCTCGAGTCAGGAGGGCGTCGCCCCACGCTCGAGCTCCTGCTGCCGCTCGCCCGCGAGCACGAGGTGCCGCTCGACGAGCTCGTCGGTGCCCCACCCACGGGGGACCCGCGCATCCACGCGCGGCCCGTCAAGCGGGGCGACTCGACGATCCTGCCGCTCTCCCGGCGCCCGGGCGGGGTCCAGGCCTACAAGCAGGTCATGCACGGACGCACCTCGGACGTGCTGCCGGAGACCAAGGTGCACGAGGGCTACGAATGGCTGTACGTCCTGGGCGGGCGCCTGCGGCTCCTGCTCGGCGAGCACGACCTGGTCCTGGGCGAGGGGGAGGCTGCCGAGTTCGACACCCGCACCCCGCACGCGATCCTCAACGCCGACGAGCACCCGGTCGAGCTGCTCGTCCTCCACGGACCCCAGGGGGAGCGGGCGCACTTCCGGGCCCGGCCCAGGCAGCGACGACCGGACTGACGCGGCCCGTCGGGCGGCGGATGCCGGAGCCGTGGCTCACGGCCGGGGTGGGCGCCGCTGCCCGGCCGCTGCCCGGTCGTTGCCCGGCCGTTGCCCGGCAACGCGAAAGCCCGCCAGGACGAGTCCTGACGGGCTTTCGTGAGAGCGGAAAAGGCTCAGACGTGGCGGACGACCTTGCCGGCCTTCAGGCACGAGGTGCACACGTTGAGACGCTTCGGGGTACCCGAGACGATCGCACGGACGCGCTGGATGTTCGGGTTCCAGCGACGCTTCGTACGGATGTGCGAGTGCGAGATGCTGTGCCCGAAGCTCGGGCCCTTGCCGCAGACTTCGCAGTTGGCAGCCACGATTTCTCCTGATCGTCGTGCACGCCTCCGCGAAAGGACAGCGGCGACGTAGTGAATGGTCTGTGGGGTGAACGCTCCGAACCGGCGAGAGCCAGGGAACGTCCGTGGTCGCCCGGATCTGTCCGGGCAACCTCCATAGGGTAGCCGATGGCCGCCCTCCACCCCAAACCGACCCGGGCGCATGCACAGAGCAGCGCACAGGGCGGACTACGGTGGTCCGGTAAGTATCGCAGGCTCGACGGGGGTTCGGCACCCCCGCGCGCCCGGACCCCACGAAGGAGCCCCACGAGCGTGACGGACGCCACAGGACGGATCGAGCCCGCGGTCGTGCAGGCCTGGGTCGCGGAGGCGGTCCGGACCCTCGGGGAGGCCAGGGCGCGCATCGACAGCGCCAACGTGTTCCCCGTCGCCGACGCGGACACGGGGACCAACCTGTTCCTGACCGTCACCCAGGGCGCGCGCGCCGTGAGCGAGGTGCCCGACGGCGCCCCCGTCGACGAGCTCCTCCTCGCGCTCGCACGGGGCGCCCTGATCGGGGCCCGCGGCAACTCGGGCGTGATCCTCAGCGAGTTCCTGCGCGGTTTCGCGGGCGCGACCACGCTCGCCGACGAGCCTGTCGGGGCGTTGCGGGTCGCGACCCGGTTCGAGGCCGCCGCCCGCTCGTCGTACGCGGCCGTCGCCGTCCCCGTCCCCGGCACCATCCTCACGGCGGCCGACGGTGCGGCCGTCGCCGCCCGCACCGCGGCGGACGCGGGGGCCGACCTGGTCGGCGTGGTCCTGGCCGCCCGCACCGGAGCCCACGAGGCCATGCTGCGCAGCCCCCACGAGCTCGACGTCCTGTCCCGGGCCGGCGTGCTCGACGCGGGGGCGTACGGGCTCGTCCTCGTGCTCGACGCGTTGTGCCGCGCGCTGGGCGTCGAGCCCGGCCCCGTCGACGGGACCGACGGGTTGTCGGTGGCCGGCGGCACCATGGCCTCCATGGTGAGCAGCACGACCCGCGCCGACGGGGTGAGCGACGTCACGGCGACCCGGACGCCCGGGGGGAGCGACGGCGTCGGGCCGGACGGGTGGGACGCCCCCGAGGAGCACGTGCCCGTGGGCCTCGACGGCGAGTTCGAGGTCATGCTCGTCGTCGACGGCTCGCGCACCACGGCGCCCGCACACCTCGCCGACTCGCTGCGCGGGGCGCTCGCGCAGGTGGGGAGCTCGGTCGTCGTCGTGGGGGAGGGCGTCTGGCAGGCGCACGTGCACACCGACGACCCCGCGCGCGCCGTCCACGCCGCCCGGACCGCTGCCGACGGCGCCCCGTTGCGTCAGGTGTGCGTACGGCACCTCGCGACCCAGGTCGCGGCGCGCGGCCTCGAGGACCTGCACGGCCACGCGACCCCGCCGCCGCCCCAGCACGTGCCCGAGCACGGCGTGGTCGCCGTCACCTCGGCCCCGGGGCTCGTGCCGGACCTGGCCCGCAGCGGCGCCGTGGTCCTGCTCGCGACCGACCACACGCCCAGCCCCGACGAGGTGCTGCGTGTCGCCGTGGACACCGGGGCCCGCCACGTCGTGGTCCTTCCCGGGAGCGCACGCGCGGCCCACGCCGCCCGAGGCGCCGGGGCGCTCGTCGGCGCGGGCGCCGGAGACCTGCGAGGCATCGAGGTCCTCGACGCCCCCACCGACCTGCACGTCGTGGCCGCCCTCGCCGCCGCGACGCTGGGTCCCGCCGACGACGCCCGCGCCCTCATGCGGTCGACGCTCGCCGAGGTCCGCGCGGTCCAGGTGCCCGCCGACGGGAGCCTCGTGCGGCCCGCGCTCGAGGCCCTCCTCCGCAGCGGTGACGAGGTGCTGACCGTCCTGCCCGGGCGCCTCGTGGACCCCGTCGTGATCGACGTGGTCGCAGGCATCGCGCGCCAACGTGTCCCCGGCATCGAGGTCGTCGTCCTCGACCCGGGGCGGGACCACGCCGACCTGGAGCTGGGAGCGGAATGAGCGGCGAACCCTTCGGCGCGTCGGGTCCCGACGCGGAGCCGGCGGCCCCCGATCACGTGACCGGCACCCGGCGCCTCGCGGGCGACCTGGTGACCGGGCCGGTCGACCGCTTCGCCGAACCCCTGACCAAGGTGCTCGGCCCGCGCTCGGCGGGCGCGCTCGCCAAGCTGGGCCTCGAGACCACGGGCGACCTGCTCGGCCACTACCCGCGCCGCTACGGCGACCCGGGCCGGCTCACCGACCTCGGCGGGCTCGTGCTCGGGGAGCACGTCACGATCATGGCGCGCGTCGTCCAGGCGACCGTGCGGGCCATGCGCTCGCGCGGCGGGGCCATGCTCCAGGCCGAGGTCACCGACGGTGTCCACCGCCTCTCGTTGACGTTCTTCGCCAAGGGGACGGGCGCGCTGCGGACGCACGAGAGCCGGCTCCAGCCCGGCCGCACCGGCCTGTTCACCGGCGTCGTGAGCGCCTACCGCGGGACGCGGCAGCTCACGCACCCCGACTACCTCATCATCGGGGTCGACGCCGACGACGAGGAGGCCGCCCTCATCGAGGCGCGCCGCCCCATCCCGCTCTACCCGGCGAGCGCCTCGATCCCGAGCTGGCGCATCCAGAAGGCCGTCCGTCAGGTCCTCGACCCGCTGACCGAGGACGAGGTGCCGGACCCGCTGCCGCCCGCCGTCCGCGAGGCCCGAGGGTTCGGGTCGCGGCACGCGGCGCTCAAGGACGTCCACGAACCCTTCGACACGCGCCAGTGGCAGCACGGGCGGGACCGTCTGCGCTACGAGGAGGCGTTCGTGCTCCAGGCCGCGCTCGCCCAGCGGCGCGCGCGGGCCGAGGCCGAGGAGGCGACCGCCCGGCCGCTGCGCGCACCGGGCGAGCCCAGCGCGCTAGCGGACTTCGACGCGTCGCTGCCCTTCACGCTCACGGCCGGGCAGCGTGAGATCGGCGAGGAGATCTCGGCCGAGCTCGCGCGCTCGCGCCCCATGCAGCGCCTCCTCCAGGGCGAGGTCGGCTCGGGCAAGACGGTCGTCGCGCTGCGCGCGATGCTCCAGGTGGTCGACGCCGGAGGGCAGGCTGCGCTCCTGGCACCCACCGAGGTGCTCGCCTCCCAGCACGCTCGCACGCTCCGGACGCTGCTGGGGCCGCTCGCCGAGGAGGGGATGCTGGGCGGGGCCGACCACGGGACGCGCATCGCGCTCCTCACCGGGTCCTTGGGCGCCGCGGCCAAGAAGTCCGCGCTGCTCGACGCCGCGAGCGGACGGGCCGGGATCGTCGTCGGCACGCACGCGCTGCTGAGCGAGAACGTGCAGTTCGCGGACCTGGGCCTGGTCGTGGTCGACGAGCAGCACCGGTTCGGTGTGGAGCAGCGCGACGCGCTGCGTGCCAAGGCCCGGACCAGCCCGCACCTGCTCGTCATGACCGCGACCCCCATCCCGCGCACGGTCGCCATGACCGTCTTCGGAGACCTCGAGACGTCCTCGCTCACCGAGATCCCGGCGGGGCGCGCGGGCATCACGACGCACGTGGTCCCCGCCGACAACGAGGCGTGGATGAACCGGACGTGGCAGCGTGTGCGCGAGGAGGTCGACGCCGGGCACCGCGCCTACGTGGTGTGCGCGCGGATCCACCCCGACGAGGCCGCGGCCTCGGGTGACGCCGACGGCGTGGGCGCCGCCTCCAGGAAGAAGTCCCGGACCGACGACTTCGACGAGGTGCCCGACTTCCTCGACCTCGACGGCGCGGGCGCCGGGTCGGACCGGCCGCCGCTGCGCGCCGTGCTCGAGGTCGCCGAGGAGCTCGCGAGCGTGCCCGCGCTGCGGGGGCTCGTCGTCGGGGTCCTGCACGGCCAGATGCCCCCCGCGGACAAGGAGAGGGTCATGGCCGACTTCGCGTCCGGGGCCGTCCAGGTGCTCGTCTCCACGACCGTCGTCGAGGTCGGCGTCGACGTCCCCGAGGCCACCGTGATGGTCGTGTTCGACGCCGACCGGTTCGGTCTCTCGCAGCTCCACCAGCTTCGCGGGCGCGTGGGCCGCGGGTCCGCGCCCGGGCTGTGCCTCCTGGTCTCGACCGTCGAGCCGGGGACCCCCGCGGCGGTGCGCGTCGAGACCATGGCCGAGACCACCGACGGGTTCCGGCTCGCGACCGTCGACCTCGAGCTGCGCAGCGAGGGCGACGTGCTGGGCGCGGCCCAGTCCGGCAGGGCCAGCTCGTTGAAGCTGCTGCGCGTCGTGAAGGACGTCGCGGTGATCGAGCAGGCGCGCGCCGATGCGGCCGACGTGATCGCGGCCGACCCGGACCTGGCGGAGCACCCCGAGCTGCGCGCCGCGATCGCGAGCCAGCTCGACCCCGAGCGCGAGGAGTTCCTGGAGCGGGCATAGCGGTGCGGTCCGGTGCTCGGCCCCGGCGCCCGGCGCGTGGCGCCCGGCGCCGGGCTCGGGCTGTGGCGGGATCCGGGGGGCGGGGCATCGGTGGTGCGGGAACTAGGCTGTCCGCATGACGAGGATCGTGGCCGGGACGGTCGGTGGACGCAGCCTGCAGGTGCCCCCCAAGGGGACCCGGCCCACGAGCGACCGGGTGCGTGAGGCGATCTTCTCGCGGCTCGAGCACTACGGGGTCCTCGACGGCGCCTACGTCCTGGACCTGTACGCGGGCTCGGGCGCGCTGGGGCTGGAAGCGGCCTCGCGGGGCGCGCAGAAGGTCGTGCTCGTGGACGCCGCGCGGGTCGCGGCCGAGGTCTGCCGGACCAACGTGAAGACCCTCGGGCTGACGAACGTGCAGGTCGTCCAGGACAAGGCCGAGAAGTTCGTCCTGTCGCCCCCCGCGACCACGTGGGACGTCGTCTTCATCGACCCGCCCTATGACGTGTCCGAGGCCGTCGTCGCGGAGCTCCTCCGTCAGCTCGCGCAGACCTCCGCGCTCGTCGAGGACGCGGTCGTCGTGGTCGAGCGGTCGACGCGCAGCCCCGAACCGACCTGGCCCAGCGGGTGGGAGCTGCTCGCCCGCAAGGACTACGGCGAGACCGCGGTGTACTACGCGGGCCCCGCGACGGCCGAGGAGCCGCAGGCCGCCGGGTCCTGACCCTGCTCGCCGTCGACCACGAGACGGGTGCTTCGGCGCGAGACAGGTGGTCCGGGCGCGGACCGGACCACCCGTCTCGCGCCGGACCACCCGTCTCGCGGGTGGCAACCGGCGTCAGCCGGCCGACGGTGCTCGCAGCGACGACCCGTCGAGCAGCCCCACGGGCACCCGGTCCAGCTCGTCCACGCCGAGCAGCGCGACCCGGTCGCCCGCGACGGCGTCGAACAGTGCGCGGGTGGGGGAGTCGTCGGCCAGGGAACCCTCGCTGTCCACGAAGTACTCCTGCAGGAACGTGCGCAGGGGAGCCGCAGGGACGCTGGTCGCTGCCGGGTCCTCGGTCGCGAGCGTCATGAGGAGCAGCGCCGGGACCCGTTCGGCCCCCGGCTCGTTGCCGGGCTGGAAGTACGGCACCGCGAGCACGCGCCCACCGTGGCGCGCGTAGAACCGCAGCCGCGCCTCGGGGTCGCCGTGCGCCTCGCTCGCGGCATGGAACCCCGGGTGCTCGACCTCGCCGAGCACCATGACCGGGTGCAGGTTCTCCCGCCACGCCGACACGGCCGCCCCGAGCAGCGCGGCACCGATCCCGCCTCCGCGGCGCCCCGGCGCGATCGCGAGGTACTGCACGAGCAGGACACGTGCCTCGGCCGACCACGACCCGACGACGCCCGCCACCACGCGCCCGGCGTGCCCCGTACCGGACTCGCCCGCCTCGTGGGCGGCCGCCTCGCCGGCCCCTGCCGTCCCCGCACCCGACGGGCCCGGGGGAGCGGCGCCGTCGGGCACCTCCACGACGCCCAACGACTCCAGGCGCCCTGCCGCGTGCTCCGCGAGGAACGACGACAGCGAGACCAGCTCGGCCGGCGGGAACGACGGGCTGAGCACGTCCCGGTAGAGCTGCGTGAGCTGCTCGACCGAACGCAGCGGGACGACGACGGGACCGGACTCGGGGGACATGGGCCCATCCTGCCGCGCCCGCGCCCGGGTCGCAGGAGGGAGCCGCAGGACGGCCACCCGTCCTGACCTGCCAGGATTCCCGAGGCGTGTGTACTACCGTGGCGAGGTGACCATCGCCGTCTGCCCGGGGTCGTTCGACCCTCTCACCCTCGGCCACCTCGACATCGTCCGCCGTGCGCGGACCCTGTTCGACGTCGTGATCCTCGGGGTCGCCCGCAACTCCACCAAGTCGGCCCTCCTGAGCGCCGAGCAGCGCGTCGAGATCGCCCGCGCGGCCCTCGACGCGTCCCCGGGGCTCGAGGACGTCCGCGTCGCGATCGTCCCCGGACTCCTCGTGGACTTCTGCCGCGAGGTCGGGGCCGTGGCCGTCGTCAAGGGCCTGCGGGGCGGTGCCGACTTCGACGCAGAGCTGCCCATGGCGCTCATGAACCGCCACCTCGTGGGCGTCGAGACGGTGTTCGTCCCGGGCGACCCGGCCCTCGCGCACGTCGCGTCCTCGCTCGTCAAGGACGTGGCCCGCTTCGGTGGTCCCGTCGACGACCTGGTGCCCGCGGGCGTCGGCGACATCGTCCGCCGGGCGATCACGGACCGTGCGGCCGGCTCGACGCCCGCGGCCGAGCCGATGCGGCCGACGCAGCAGACGCCCCCCACCACGGAAGGAACAGGCCGATGAACGACCACCCGCTCGGGCAGACCGAGGACGAGGCGCAGACCGAGGCCGGGCTCCACGTGATCCTCGACGACCTGGCGCTGCTCGTCGAGAACGCCCGCGCCATGCCCATGTCGTCCTCGGTCCTGGTGCACAAGGCCGACGCGCTGGCCCTCGTCGACGAGATGCGCCAGGCGCTGCCCGAGCAGCTCGCGCACGCGGACGAGGTCCTGGCCGAGGCCGACGCGGTCCTGGCGGACGCCCGGCGACAGGCCGAGGACATCCTCACCACGGCGCGCGCCCGGGCGATCGAGCTCGTCCAGAAGGAGCAGGTCACGGTCCAGGCCGAGTCGCAGGCGCGCTCCATCGTCGAGGAGGCCGAGCGCACGGCCGCGGAGCTGCGGGTGGACGCCGACGACTACTGCGACCGGCGCCTCGCGGAGTTCGAGGTGGACCTCGGCAAGATCATGGCGCAGGTGCACGCGGGCCGCGCCAAGCTCGCGCAGCGCATCGGCGACTACCAGGCGCCCCCCGAGTAGCCGTGCCCCGGGCGGTCCCGCCGGGGCAGTTCGCGAGGTTCGACGGTACTTCGGTGATGCCGTAAGATAGTCCGTTGGTCCTGCCTGTCATCGGCTGGGACCGAGGACACCCGTCCATCCCCCGAGTTCTCGCGGTGATGGCTCGTGTGCTGTGACCTTGAACACCGGTGGCCCGTCGGGCCGTCGAAACCCTGTGGAGGAACCCATCACTCTCGACCCGCGCTCGCCTCTTGTGCTCGACACCTACGAGCTCGGTCGGCGTCCCGGATCTATGCGTGAGGTGTCTCGCACGGTCAAGGCCCCGGCTGACCTCGGTACCGTCGTGATCGGCATCCCTGAAGGCACCGACCTCGCGCTGGACGTCCGGCTCGAATCGGTGATGGACGGTGTGCTGGTGACGGGGACTGCCCAGGCCCAGGCGGTCGGGGAGTGCGTGCGGTGCCTGGAACCGGTGACGGCTGACGTCGTCGCGGACATCCAGGAGCTGTTCGTGTATCCCGAGCGTGCGAAGGCCGCGGCAGAGTCCGGTGACGACGAGGACGAGGTGTACGAGCTCGAGGGCGACCTGATCGATCTCGAGCCCGCACTTCGGGATTCCGTCGTCACTGCACTACCATTCAGACCGTTGTGTCAGCCCGATTGCCAGGGCCTGTGCTCCGAGTGCGGAGCACGTCTGGCTGAGGATCCTGATCACTCGCACGACATTGTCGATCCCCGGTGGTCGGCACTACAGAGCATGCTCGAGGATCCGAGCGTGTCCGACGAGACGAAAGAGAGCTAGCCGTGGCTGTTCCGAAGCGCAAGATGTCGCGCAGCAACACCCGTGCGCGTCGTTCGCAGTGGAAGACCACCGCCGCGAACCTCACGACCTGCCCGCAGTGCAAGGGCGACAAGCTGTCGCACGCTGCGTGCCCGACCTGCGGCACCTACAAGAGCCGTCAGTACGTCGAGGCGCTGCGCACCGAGCACGCAGGCTGAATAGCGTGACGCCGGACGCCCCCGCGGCCGCCGGTCTTCTCGAGAGGCTCGGGATCCACCTGGATCCCGAGCTTCTCGTGCTTGCACTGACGCACCGTTCCTTCGCCCACGAGCACGGCGGGATCCCCACCAACGAGCGCCTCGAGTTCCTGGGCGACGCGGTCCTGGGGCTCGTCGTGACGGAGGCGCTGTACCGCCGCCACCCCGACCTCCCCGAGGGCGAGCTCGCCAAGATGCGTGCCGCCACGGTCTCGCAGAAGTCGCTCGCCGCGATCGCGCGAACCTTGGGGCTCGGCGGGTACATCCTGCTCGGCAAGGGCGAGGTGCGGACCCGGGGCAACGACAAGGACTCGATCCTGTCGGACACCGTCGAGGCCTTGATCGGCGCGACGTACCTCAGCCACGGCCTCGACGTCGCGCGCGACCTGGTGCACCGGCTCGTCGACCCGACGCTCGCCGTCGCCGCGGACCTGGGTGCCGGTCTCGACTGGAAGACCTCCTTGCAGGAGGCGGCCGCGGTCCGCAACCTCGGCGCCCCGACGTACACGAGCCAGGGTGCCGGTCCGGACCACGCTCGCACCTTCACGTCCGAGGTGTCGCTCGACGGCGTCGTGTACGGCACCGGCAACGGGTCCGCCAAGAAGTACGCCGAGCAGGACGCTGCCGAGATGGCGTACCGCGCGATCCAGGCGCTGCCCCTGCCGGCCTCCGCGGCCGACCAGGGCGCCGGCACGGAAGGGCACCAGGAGCCCGACCCCGGTGCCTGAGCTGCCCGAGGTCGAGACCGTCCGGGACGGCCTGGCCCGTCACGTCACGGGTCGCACGGTCACGGGCGTCGAGGTCCTGCGGGACTACTCGGTCCGTCGTCACGAGGGGGGACCGGAGAGCTTCCGCGGCCAGCTCGTGGGGCAGCGTGTGGGCGCCGCGGTGCGGCGCGGCAAGTACCTGTGGCTCCTCCTGGAGAGCCCGGCGAGCCCGCTTCCCGGCCGCGCGGCCTCCCAGGACGCCCTGCCCGACGGCGCCGCGCCCGCAGCCGAGCACGTCACCGCCCTCATGGCGCACCTGGGCATGAGCGGCCAGCTCCTGGTCCGCTCGGGGACCGCCGCGATCGACAAGGTGCCGCACCTGCGCGTCCGGCTCGAGCTGTCCGCTCTTCCCGGTGAGGACGAGGCTGACGCCCCGCGCACCCTCGACTTCGTGGACCAGCGGACGTTCGGGCACCTGTCCGTGACCGACCTCGCGCCCACCCCCGACGGCGCCCCCGGCGGCTGGGGCTCGCCCCTGCCGGAGATCCCCGAGCCCGCGGCGCACATCGCGCGCGACCTGCTCGACCCCGCGCTGCGGCGCGACGAGCTCGCGACGGCGATCCGCCGCCGTCGGACGGGGATCAAGCGCGCGCTGCTCGACCAGCGGCTCGTGTCAGGCGTCGGCAACATCTACGCCGACGAGGCGCTGTGGCGCGCCGGCCTCCACTACGCGCGCCCCACCGACACCCTGCGCCTGGCCGAGGCGCACCGCGTGCTCGACGCCGCCGAGGAGGTCATGCGCGAGGCTCTCGCCCAGGGCGGGACCAGCTTCGACGAGCTCTACGTCAACGTCAACGGCCAGTCCGGGTACTTCTCGCGCTCGCTCGCGGTGTACGGGCGCGAGGGCGAGGAGTGCTCGCGGTGCGGGGCGCTCGTGCGCCGCGACGAGTTCATGAACCGGTCGTCGTACACGTGCCCCGTCTGCCAGAAGGTGCCGCGGAACGCTCGCTGGTGACCGGCCCGCGGCCCGGTCGGGAGTCCTGCTCAGCGCGGGACCACGTTGCGCAGCGGGCGTCCCGCGCGCAGGTTCTCGAGGTTCTCCAGGACCAGTGCCGACGCGCCCCGCGGCCGACCGCCCGCGACGTGGGGCGTGATGATCGTGTTCGGGGCGTCCCACAGCGGTGAGTCGGCCGGGAGCGGCTCGGTCTCGGTCACGTCGAGCGCCGCTCCGCCCAGACGGCCCTCGCGCAGGGCCTCCACGAGCGCTTCCTCGTCGACCGTGGCGCCACGTCCCACGTTGACGAACCACGCGTGGTCGGGGAGCTGGGCGATGCGTGCCGCGTCGAACGCGTGGCGGGTGGTGGGGACGGCGGGCAGGAGCGAGACCAGGACGTCGGTCGTCGCCAGGACCCGCGGAAGGTCCTCGTCCGTGACGACGGGGAAGCCGGCCCGCTCGCCCGCGGCGCTCGCGACGCCCGTGACGTGCGCGCCCAGCGCCCTGTAGAGGGGCGCGAGCGCCGCCGCGATCGACCCGAAGCCCCAGATCGTGACGTGCGCGCCGTGCAGCGTGAACCGGCCGCTCGTCGCCGGGTCGGCCTGCTCGCGACCCAGTGCAGAGTCCCACCGGTGCTCGCGCTGCGCGGCGGCCGTCCGCCCGAGGCGCCGGACGGCCGCGAGCGTGAGGGCCAGGGCGTGCTCGGCCACCGGGCCGTCGTGCAGGGACCGCCCGTTGGTCACGACCACCTCGGGGGCGAACCCCGCCGCGAGGATCGCGTCGGGACCCGCAGCGAGGGTCTGGACCCAGCGCAGGCGTGGGAGGTGCGCGGCGGCGTCGGTGAGGTTCTCGGGGGAGTTGGCCCACGCGACCAGGACGTCCGCGTCGCGGTGCTCCACGGGCAGGGGAGCGGCGGCGTCGTACCCGACGAGCACGTCCTCCCGCGAGACGACCGGGCCCGCTGCGCCCGTCCCCGAAGGGCCCGCGCCGCTCGGGGCGAGGGCGAGCGGCAGGGTGTCGGGGACGAGGATCTTCACGCGTGCCTCCAGGCAGGACGGGAGCGGTTCCGGCGGTGTCCGGACACCGCCCCCGGGGACGCCCCGGGGCGTAGCGGACGTATCGACGCTATCAGCGCGAATCCCCAGGACGCGGCCCCGGTTCGGGCTTCCGCCGGGCCTCTGTTCCGGGCGCGCGAACCGGCGATCGGCGATATGTTCGCAACGTCTGGCACGTCCTAGCGGTTTCTCGGCGACCCGCCCGTCCAGGGGGTCTCGGCGGCACGGAGGAATGATGGCCTCATCCACAGCGGAGTCGGGCAGCTCGGACGCATCCGTCACGACGGGAGCGCGCGGAGCCCCACCGACCCGCGAGGAGATGCGCGCGGCGATCACCGCGAGGACTCCCAAGAACTACATCACCTGGCTGATGCTCGCGTTCATGATCACGTCGTCGGTCGCGAGCCTGCGTGCCGCCCCGACGATGGCGGTCTACGGCCTGGCGGCCGTGTTCCTGTACGTCGTGCCCGCGATCGTCTTCCTGCTGCCCACGTCGCTCGTCTCGGCCGAGCTCGCGTCCGGCTGGTCCGGGGGCGTCTACCGCTGGGTCGCGGACGGCATCTCGAAGCCGGCCGGGTTCCTCGCGATCTGGTGCCAGTTCGCCATGACGATCTTCTACTACCCGAGCCTGCTCGGGTACGTGGCCAGCACCTTCGCCTACGTCATCAACCCGTCGCTCGCGAGCAACGGGCTGTACGTCGCGATCGTCATCGTCGTGCTGTTCTGGACCGGGGTCTGGGTCTCGTCCCAGGGCACCAAGACCGTCGCCGGCCTGTCGAGCTTCGGGCTGATCATCGGGACGCTGGTGCCGGGAGCGCTCCTGGTGATCCTCGGGCTCGTGTTCCTCGGCGAGGGCAACACCTCCGCCGCCCCCATGGACGCCTCGCACCTGCTGCCGCAGTGGACCGGGATCGCGTCGCTCGTGCTCGTGGTCAACAACTTCCTGTCGTACGCGGGCATGGAGATGAACGCGGTGCACGTGACGAGCCTGCGCAAGCCCGCCAAGGAGTTCCCCCGCGCGATGTTCCTCGCGATCGGGCTGGTCCTGCTGATCTTCATCCTCCCGGCGCTCGCGATCAGCTGGGTCATCCCGGCCGACCAGCTCAGCCTCACGGCCGGCGTCATGCAGGCCTTCGACGCGTTCTTCGCGAACTTCGGGGTGAGCTGGCTGACGCCGATCCTCGGCCTCATGCTCATCGCGGCCTCCCTCGGAGGCATGCTGACCTGGCTCGCGGGCCCCTCGAAGGGGCTGCTCACGGTCGCGCGCGAGGAGGGCTACCTGCCGCCCTTCCTGCAGAAGCTCAACAAGCACGGCGTGCAGCAGAACATCCTGGTCTCCCAGGGGCTGGTGACCACGGTGATCGCCCTGCTCTACGCGTTCATCCCGAACGTCTCGAGCTCCTACTGGATCCTGTCGGTCATCACCACGCAGGTCTACCTGATCATGTACCTGCTGCTCTTCGTGGCCGCGGTCAGGCTGCGGCGCACCAAGCCCGACCACCCGCGCGGCTACCGCGCACCCGCGCTCACGCTGCTGTGCACGGTCGGGTTCCTCGCGTCGGTCGCCGCGATGATCATCGGGTTCGTGCCGCCCGCCCAGTTCTCGAGCGGCAGCGGGGGCGTGTACCTGCTGATCGTCGGCGGCGGGCTGGGCGTCGTCGGGATCCTGGTGCCCGCGCTGTTCTACTTCCTGCGCAAGCCGCACTGGAAGAACCCGGCCAACGTCGGGGGCCCGGAGGAACCGCTCGTCGACGCCCCCGCCGACGGCCACGAGGAGGCGTGACATGACGACGACGTCGACGGACGGACCCGACGGGCTGCCGCAGCACGAGGACGAGCCCGGCGACTCGCGCCGCTGGATCGTGTACACCGCGGCTGCGCTCCTGGCGGTGGCCGTCGGCGTGCTCATGGCCGTCCTGTACAACAGCTACCACGCGAACCAGGACCGCGAGCTGGCGGAGGAGCGGGCTGCCGAGCTGCACGCCGAGTTCGAGAAGATCGGGATCACGGCGATCGACGAGGACACCATCGTCACGGTGCTCGGCTCCGACGGCGGCGGCTTCTGCACCGACACCGTCGCGCTCGTGAAGGCCACCGCGAACCTCGGGTCGGGGAACGGGGCGTCGGGCCCCGGCAACCGGCCGTCGGTCGTCGACGAGCGCCGGCTCGCGGGGGACCGCCTCGTGGTCCAGGTCTACTGCCCCGAGCAGCTCGACGAGTTCGACGCCTACGTCGACTCGCTCAACCTCGACGAGACCACGACCAACCAGGAGAACTCGTGACCACCAGCCCCGGAACCAGCCCGGTCGACGTCGCCCCCGTGCGGGAGCAGGTGGCGTCGTTGCTGCCGCGCGCGCTCGACGACCTGCGGACCCTCGTCGCGATCCCGTCGGTGGCCGACGAGCGCCTCTTCCCTCGCGAGAACTGCGAGCGCGCAGCCCACTGGGTCGCCGACGCGTTCCGGGCCGAGGGGATCGACGACGCGCGCCTCGAGGAGACGCCCGACGGTTCGCACGTGGTCCTGGGGTTCCGCCCCGGCCCGCCCGGTGCCCCCACGGTCCTGCTCTACTCGCACTACGACGTCC
This sequence comes from Oerskovia sp. 140933, assembly GCF_059651515.1. Lineage (NCBI taxonomy): Bacteria > Bacillati > Actinomycetota > Actinomycetes > Micrococcales > Cellulomonadaceae > Oerskovia > Oerskovia sp. 140933. The sequence continues at coordinate 236,260 of NZ_JAMXIO010000001.1, read as the reverse complement.
AGCCCCCGCTCGACGACGCCGCGTGGCGCACGCCCCCGTTCGAGCTGACCGAGCGGGACGGCCGTCTCTACGGTCGAGGCGCGGCCGACTGCAAGGGGAACATCGTCACGCACCTCACCGCGCTGCGAGCCCTGCGGGCGCTCGGTGGCGACGACTACCCGGTCGGCATCCGCATCGTGATCGAGGGCTCCGAGGAGCAGGGGACCGCGGGGCTCGACCAGTACGTCGAGGCCCACCCGGGCGAGCTCGCCGCGGACGCGATGCTCATCGCGGACACGGGCAACGCGACGCTCGGGCTGCCGACGCTCACGGTCTCGCTGCGCGGTGCGGCCAACGTGGTCGTGACGGTCGAGGCGCTGCGCGGCGAGATCCACTCGGGCATGTTCGGGGGAGCGGCCCCCGACGCGCTCGCGGCCCTGATCCACATCCTGTCCTCGCTGCGCGACGAGCAGGGGAGCACGACGATCGACGGCGTCCCGCCGGAGGTCGCCGACGCGACCTGGCCCGGGGTCGACTACGACCCCGACCAGTTCCGCCGCGACGCCGGCATGCTCGACGGCACGCGCCTCCTGGGGTCCGGGCGCGTCAGCGACCAGCTCTGGGCACGGCCGGCCGTGACGGTCCTGGGCATCGACGCCCCGGACGTCGTGGGCTCGGCCGCGGCGATCCAGCCGCGGGCCGCAGCCCGTCTCAACCTGCGCATCCCGCCCGGCGCCGACGCGCGCGACCTCCAGGACAAGCTCGTGGCACACCTGGAGAACCACGCGCCGTGGGGCGTCAAGGTCACCACGGTGCGCGACGCCGTCGGGCAGCCGTTCCAGGCACGGACCGACGGTCCCGTGTTCGACACGCTCTCGCGCGCCCTGGCGGACGCGTTCGGCAAGGCGACCGTGACGGCCGGGCAGGGTGGGTCGATCCCGCTGTGCAACGTGCTCGCGTCGGGGTATCCGGACGCGCAGATCGTGCTGCTCGGCGTCGAGGAGCCTGCGTGCCTGATCCACGCGCCCAACGAGTCGGTCGCCCCCGGCGAGATCGAGCAGCTCGCCGTGGGGGAGGCGCTGTTCCTGTCGCGGCTGGGCTCGTCCGGCGCCTGACCCGGGCTCCGGGTGCCGAACCCGAGGTCGGTCAGGCAGGTCGGTGACGCCACCCGACCAACCTCGGGTTCGGCAGCCCCGGCAGCCCCAGCAGCCTCTGCAATCTCAGCAGCCACGGCAGCCGGCGGAGCACCCCGTCAGACGCCCGCGGTCTCCTGCGCGAGCGCCCACCGGTAGCCCTCGTCGCGCGCGAGCAGCTCTGCGTGGGTGCCGCGGGCCAGGACGGTCGCCGGGGCCTCGGGGTCGGCGTCGTCGGGGCGCCCCAGGAGCAGCACCTCGTCGACGGCTGCGAGGGCCGAGAGCCGGTGCGTCGCGACCACGATCCCGCGCCCGCCCGTGCGGCTCGTACCGACGAGGTGGGTCAGCAGCTCGTCGGCGGTCGCCGGGTCGAGGTGCTCGGCGGGCTCGTCGACGAGCAGCAGAGGAGCGTGCGCCAGGAGCGCCCGTGCCACGAGGAGCCGACGGCGCTCCCCGCCGGAGATGGTCGTGGCGTCGGGGCCGAGGGTCGTCTCGACGCCGTCGGGCAGCCCGGCGAGCCACTCACCGAGGCCCACCTCGAGCAGGGCGGCCTCGGCCTCGTCCGGCGTGACGTCCCCGCGGGCGACGCGCAGGTTCTCCAGGACCGTGGTGTCGAAGACGTGCCCGTCCTCGGCGACGAAGACGACCTGGTGCGCGACATCGTCGGGCGGGAAGCTCGCGACGGGGACCCCGTCGAGGTCGACCCGTCCCGCGACCTGCGGGATCAGTCCCGCCGCGGTCATGAGCAGGGTCGTCTTGCCGACGCCCGAGGGGCCGACGACCGCGACCGAGCGTCCGGGGCGGACGAGCAGGTCCACGCCGGTCACGGCCGCACGGCCGTCCCAGCCGCACGCGGCCCGGGTCACCGTGACCTCCGGGTCGCGGGCACCGGTGTGCGGAGCAACCTCCGCAGGCGTGGACGCGGCCGGGGCGGCTGCCGCGTCGAGCAGCTCGATGATGCGGCGCGCGGCCTGGCGCGAGCGGTGCATCTGCACGGCTGCGGCGGGCAGCACGCCCGCGGCCTCGAACACCGCGAGCGGCGTGAGCACGACGACGGCGAGCTCGACCGGGGTCAGCGTCCCGGCGGCGACGGCCGGGATGCCGAGCAGCAGGGCGGCGAGCACGGCGAGCCCGATCGCGGCATTGTTGACGGCTGCGGCGGTGCCGGAGGTGCGCGCGCCCGAGTCGGTCACGGACGCGAGCTCGCGGTCAGTGCGGCGCAGTGCGTCCATGCGCTGGGACAGGCGGCCCGAGACGGTCAGGGGGCCCGCGCCCTCAAGGGTCTCGAGCACCGTCGAGGTCATCTCGGCGCGCGCGGTGGCGCCGCGCTCCTCGGTGCGACGTGCGGCCCGCGCCGAGAGCCACGGGCCCAGGACGCCGGCGAGGAGCAGGCACGCGAGCAGGGCGACGCCTGCCGAGGGCAGGAACGCGCCGACCAGGATCACCGAGCCGGCGGACACGACGAGCGCGACCCCGGCGGGGATGATCGCGCGGACGACGACGTCGCCCACCGCGTCGACGTCGGCGCCCACGCGCGCGAGCAGGTCACCCCGTCGTACACCCGCGACGGCCGCTGTACGACCGGAGGCCAGCGACGTGTACACGTTGGCCCGGAGCGAGGCCATGCCGCGCAGCGCGACGTCGTGCGAGGCCAGGCGTTCGAGGTAGCGGAACACGCCGCGCGAGATGCCGAACGCGCGCACGGCCACGGTGGCCACGGACAGCTGCAGCACGGGCGGCATCTGCGAGGCGCGCGCGATGAGCCACGCGGCGACCGCCGCGAGACCGACCGAGCTCGCGAGGGCCAGGGAGCCGAGCCCGATCGCCCTGGCCGCGCGGCTCCAGCTCACGTCGAGGAGCCGGACCGCGCGCCACAGGGGATCGGCGCCCGCGTCGGGTGACGTCGACGGTGCGGCGCGCCCGCGGCGCGGGGCGCGGGCGGACGAGCCGGAGGGCTGGTCGAGGTCGCTCATGCGACGGCTCCTGACGAGGGCGCGGACGGGGTGGACGCACCGGGAGCCGCGAGTGGCGTGCCGGTGCTGTCGTCCGGGGAGGGTGGCAGCGCGGCCGAGGAGACCGTCACGACCTGGTCGGCGAGCTCGACGAGGCTCGTGCGGTGCGCGATCACGACCACCGTGCGGCCCTGCTCGCGCCAGGCGCGCACGGCGCCGAGGACGGCCTGCTCGCCGCGGGCGTCGAGGTGGGCGGTGGGTTCGTCGAGCACGACGAGCGGCACGCGCGCCGGGTCGCCGAGCAGCGCCGCGGTGAGGGCCACGCGCTGGCGCTGGCCGACGCTCAGGCCCACGCCGCCCTGGCCGATCGGCGTGTCCCACCCTGCGGGCAGGATGTCGAGCACGGCGTCGAGCCCGGACAGCCGCGCGGCGTCCGCGAGCTCCGCGTCGGTCACGTCGCGACCGTCGAGGACGACGTCGCGCACGGTCCCGGGGGTGAGCGTGGGCCGTTGCGGCACCCAGGCGACCTGCGGCCACCAGGTGGTCGGGTCGAGGTCGGCGAGGTCGACGGGATCGCCGCCCGCCGGGGTCACCAGGACGCGTCCGGCGTCGGGCGCGAGCAGGCCGAGGAGCACCAGGGCCGTGGTCGTCTTGCCGGAGCCGCTCGGACCGGTCAGGGCGACCACGGTGCCCGACGGCGCAGCGCCTGTCCCGGGTGCTTCGGCGCCCGGGGTGGACCGGGCACCGAACGACGCCGTGAGCGAGGCGGGCGCGAGCACGTCGCGGTCGCCCGCGCGCACGCTCACGCCGTCGAACGTGATCCGAGCCCCGGCGAGGGCAGGGGCAGGGGCCGTCCCGACGGGCGGCAGCGGCTCGTCGAGCACCTCGAACGCCTGGTTGGCCGCGGCGATGCCGTCGGTCGAGGCGTGGAAGTGCATGCCGACCTGACGCAGCGGCAGGTAGACCTCGGGGGCCAGCACGAGCACGGCGAGCGCGGGCTCGAGACCGACCTCCCCGTACACGAGGCGCAGCCCGATCCCGACCGCCACGAGCGCGACCGACAGCGTCGTGAGCAGCTCGAGGACCATGCCGGACAGGAACGCGACGCGCAGCGTGCCCATGGTCGCGCGGCGGTTGGCGTCGCCCAGGGCGCGCACGCGCTTCTCGGGCCCGTGCTCGCGGCCGAACGCGCGCAGGGTGGGGAGCCCGGCCAGCAGGTCGAGGACCTGGGACCCGAGCCGCTGCATGACCTTGAGGCGCCGCTCGGACGTCCCGGCCGTGAGCTGCCCGACGAGGATCATGAAAAGGGGGACGAGGGGGATCGTGACCGCGATGATGATCGCCGAGATCCAGTCGAGCCCCAGCACGACCGCGAGCGTCGCAGGGGTCACGGTCGCCGCGAGCAGGAGCTGGGGCAGGTATCGCACCATGTAGGGCTCGAGGTCGTCGAGCCCGCGCGTCGCGAGGGTCGCGACGGCCGGTCCGCGACCGGTCGCCAGCCAGCGGGGCCCGAGGGCCACCGCGTGGCTGACGACCTGCTCGCGGAGCTCCGCGACGGTCTTGGTCGCGGCCTTGAGCGCGAACCGTTCCTGCGCCCACGCGACCCCGGCGCGCACCACCACGACCGCGGCGAGCCACGAGAGGGGGGTGGCGACGTCGGGCAGAGTGAGGCTGCCCTGGATCGCGGGGGCCAGGATGCTCGCGATGAGGAGCGCCTGCGCCACGACGAGCCCGGCCGTGACGAGGCCGAGCACCGCCGTGAGCACGACGTACCCGCGGGCTGCCCGCGCCTGGCGCAGGAGCCGTGGATCGAGGGGCTTCACGCGGAGGTGTCCCCGGGGCCGTTCTTCGCCGGGCCCGACGCCGTCGCGTCCGTCCCCGAGGCCTTCTCACCCGTTGCGGGGGTCAGGTCCAGGTTCTTGGCGCTGCCCGAGGACGGACCGCCGAACGCGGAGTCCTTGAGCTTGCGCAGGGACAGCCCGATGGGCGGCGGGATGTCCTTGGTCGACAGGCGACGGCGGAAGACCCAGTACGTCCACGACTGGTAGACCAGCACGACCGGGACGAGGATCACGGCGACCCACGTCATGACGGTCAGCGTGTACTGCGTCGAGGACGCGTTGTCGATGGTGAGCGAGTTCGCGGGGTCGAACGCCGGCATGACGTCGGGGTACATGGACCCGAAGATCAGGACCGTCGCCGAGAGGATCGCGAGCGCGGAGAACAGGAACGCCCAGCCCTCGCGAGCCTTCGCGTTGGCGAGGACCACGCCGACCAGCGAGACCGCGGCGACCACGACGGCTGCCCACGTCCACGGCACCGAGTACGCGACCTGGGCCCACACGGCCCAGCCGCCGGCCACGAGGACCGAGGCGACCGAGAACCACCCGGCGAGGCGGCGGGCCTTGACGCGGACCTCGCCGTCGGTCTTGAGGGCGATGAACACCGCACCGTGCATGAGGAAGAGCAGCACGGTCGTGAGGCCGCCGAGGAGCGCGAACGGGCTGAGCAGGGCCCAGAAGCCGCCGACGTACTGGTGGGCCGCGTCGAGCTCGACGCCGCGCACGAGGTTGGCGAACGCGACGCCCCACAGGAGCGCAGGGATCCACGAGCCGAAGATGATGGCCTGGTCGCAGCGTGCCCGCCACCGGTCGTCGTTGATCTTGCCGCGGTACTCGAACGCGACGCCGCGCACGATGAGCGCCAGGAGGATCAGGAACAGCGGGATGTAGAAGCCGGAGAAGAGCGTGGCGTACCACTCGGGGAAGGCCGCGAAGGTCGCACCGCCCGCGGTGATGAGCCAGACCTCGTTGCCGTCCCAGACCGGGCCGATGGTGTTGATGATGAGGCGACGCTCGGTGTCCTGCTTCGCCTTGTCCTTGTTGCGGGACAGGATCGGCAGGAGCATGCCCACGCCGAAGTCGAAGCCTTCGAGGACCAGGTAGCCGATCCACAGGATCGCGATGAGCACGAACCAGAGAATGGTGAGTTCCATGAGTACTGGGTCTCCTTGAGCCGTCAGAGCGCGTCAGTACGCGAAGGACAGGGGGCGTTCGGACTCGTCGGTCGAGTCCGGGTCGTCGGGGTCGCCCTTGGCGCGCGCCTCGGGGGAGTCGTCGTGCACGGTCTCGGGGACGCCCTCGACCGAGTAGCGGTGGATGAGCTTGAACCAGACGACCGCGAGCGCGCCGTAGACGAGCGTGAAGACGATCATCGAGGTCAGCACGACCCCGGGGCTCACGACGGTGGAGACGCCCCGCTCGGTGAGCAGGCGGATCGAGTCGATCCCGGTGGGGTTGGGGGCGACGACCCAGGGCTGACGCCCGGTCTCGGTGAAGATCCAGCCGAACGAGGACGCGATGAACGGCATGGGGATGGCCCAGATCCCGACGCGCGCGAACCACTTGTTGTCGGTCACGCGGCCCTTGCGGGTGAGCCACAGCGCCATGACGGACAGGGCGATCGAGCCGATCGCGAACCCGATCATGAGGCGGAAGCTCCAGTAGGTCAGCGCCAGGTTGGGGGAGTAGTTGACGGGCTCGCCGTCCGCGGTGACGTCGCCGTAGCGCTCGGTCATGTCCTGCTGGACCTGGTCGACGCCCGGGAGGGGAGCGGTGAAGCTGCCCTTGGCGAGGAACGAGGTCATGCCGGGGATCTCGAGGATGTGGTTGACGCCCTCGCACGAGTCGGAGAGGTCGCCGATCGCGAGGATGGAGAACGGTGCGCCCTCGGGCGAGCTCTCGCACAGGGCCTCGGCGGCGGCCATCTTCATGGGCTGCTGCTGGAACATGAGCTTGGCCTGGAAGTCGCCGCTGACCGCCACGCCGAGACCGCCGACGATCATCGCGATGACGCCGAGGGTGATGGCCGGGCGGTAGACGTTGCGGGCGAGCTCGACGTTCTCGGCCTTCTTGGTGCGCACGAGGCGGACCATCCACCAGGCGGCGATGCCGGCGACGAACGTGCCTGCGGTGAGGAAGGCCGCGGTGATGGTGTGCGGGAACGCCGCCCACAGCGTGTTGTTGGTGAGCACGGCCCCGATGTCGTTCATCTCGGCGCGACCGGTCTCGGGGTTGTAGATGGTCCCGACCGGGTGCTGCATCCAGGAGTTGGCCGCGAGGATGAAGAACGCGGACAGGTTCACGGCGATCGCCACGGCCCAGATGCACGCGAGGTGCACGCGCTTGGACAGGCGGTCCCAGCCGAAGATCCACAGGCCGAGGAAGGTGGACTCGATGAAGAACGCGGCGAGCGCCTCCATGGCGAGCGGGGCACCGAAGACGTCTCCGACGAAGCGCGAGTACTCGCTCCAGTTCATGCCGAACTGGAACTCCTGCACGATCCCCGTCACGACGCCGATCGCGAAGTTGATGAGGAGGAGCTTGCCGAAGAACTTGGTGAGCTTGAGCCACCGCTCGTTCCCCGTGCGCACCCATGCGGTCTGCATGATCGCGACGAGGGGGGCGAGCCCGATCGTCAGGGGCACGAAGATGAAGTGGTAGACGGTCGTGATGGCGAACTGCCACCTTGCGAGATCGAGGACGTCCACAAACGCTCCTGGTTTTTCCTGGGTGCTACGGGGGTTCTGAGGGGGGCCTCAGGGCACAGTCAGCGTTCTCTTGTCGACGCTAGAACCAATCTGCACCATCGGCGAGGCGGCGGGACGCCAAAACCGCGGGAAACGACAGTTTGTGAGAACCTTCACAAGGTCCGGATCGGGACCTTGGTCCTCTGGACGACACGGCCCGCAGGGCTGTAGATGCCCATCTGATCGACGTCGGCTGTGCGATACTTGACCGAGCAAGGGGGACCACATCTCCTCCGTGCCCAGTACGTGCTCGACGCAACCGCAGACCGCGGCTCGCGGAGCGCCGCCGACCGGGATGAATGGCCCGGACGGCGAAGCGCCCCCCGCCGCACGCCCTTGCCCGAGCCGCCACCGCCGACTTCCGTCGCGGGGACGACAGCGCTGCGATGCGCACGTCCCGAGCGACGACAACCGCCCGAACGGGCCGCACGATGTGGGGACGGACCTTTCGGGGTATCAGGAGCGCTTCGCGTGACCCTCGACAACACCCCTGACCCGACCAGCTCGACCTCCGGTCAGGACGCAGCACCCGCCAAGAAGCCGGCCCGACGACGGGTCACCCGCACCGCCGCGGCGCCAGGCACCGCCGACACGACCGCCGAGGCCGCGGCCCCGGTCCAGATCACCCTGCCCGCGGTGAAGACTCCCGCGCAGCCCGCCGTCGCCGCCCCCGACGCCCCCACGGGCTCGCTCGGGATCGAGCTGCCGTCCGCCGACGCCGCGCCGCGCCGCTCGCGCCGCGTCGTGCGTCCGACCACGACCCCCGCCGCCCAGGCTTCCGACGCCCCCGCGGCGAGCCAGGGCACGGGCACCGCAAAGGCAGCCCCGGCCGAGAAGGCAGCCCCCGCCGAGAAGGCCCCGGCGACCGGGGCCGCCACGGCCCAGGAGACCGCCCAGGACGCTCCCGCCGCCCCGCGCCGCGGCGGCAAGCGAGGAGCAGCCGCCCGTGCGGCGGCCGACGCCCCGGTCCTCGACGTGCTGTCCGAGCTCGGGCTCAAGCCCGCAGCAGAGGCCGAGGCCCCCGCCGAGAAGCCCGCACGCGCCCGTCGCACCCGCAAGCCCGCAGCCGAGACCGCCGTCGTCGAGGTGCCTGCGGCCGTCGAGACGCCCGCCCCCGCGACCACGGCGCCCGAGGCGACCACGACGCCCGAGGAGCCGGCCGCGGCACCCACGACCCGCCGTCGGGCCACCCGCTCCACCGCCGCCGCCCAGGCGGCGCCCGCGCAGGACGTCGCACCCGAGGTCCCCGCCGAGAAGGCCCCGGCCAAGCGCCGCCGCGCGACGTCGAAGGACGCGCCGGTCGTGGACGCCGCCCCGGTCGCCGAGGCCCCCGCCGAACCGGCCGAGCCCGCCGCACCCAAGGCGCGTTCGCGCCGCGTCAACAAGGTCTCCGCCGCCGCGAAGGCCGAGGCCGAGGCGCCCGCAGCCGAGGCCGCCCCGGTCTCGCCGGCCGCGACCGTCTCGACCGGCGGCGGCTCCGGTACGCCGCGCCTCGCGACGACCGCCCTGCTGTTCCAGGCGCCGGACCCTGCCGCCGCGCCGCGCCGTTCGCGCCGTGTCGTGCGCCCCACGACGTCGCCCGCCGACGCCATGCCCAGCTTCGCCACGCCCAGCGCGCGCACGGCCGAGGAGGCGCCCGCCCCGGCAGCACCCGTCGCCGAGCCCGCCGCTCCGGCAGCACCCGAGCCCACCGAGGCTCCCGTCGAGCAGCGCGAGGCTCCGGCCCGCACGCGCGGCGGCCGCGGCCGCTCGGCCCGTCGGGGCGCGGGCGCGCCGTCGGCAGCAGGCCAGGCGACGCCCCCCGCCCAGGAGCAGCAGGCACCGGCCGCCGAGCGCACGCCCGAGCAGGCACCCACGGTCGAGGTCGACGCCGTGCTCGCCGGGGCGGACCTCGCCGCGGTCGAGGAGATCGAGCTGATCGAGGCCGAGCTCGTCGCCGAGGGCGTCGAGATCCCTGCCGATGCGTTCGAGGCCGACGACCTGGAGATCGTCACCGAGACCGAGCAGCCCCTCGCCGAGGACGACGACCAGGGCGCGCCGCGCCGTCGTCGTCGCCGGGGTGGTCGTGGCCGTCGCTCGCGCGGCGGTGACGCGCACGGCGACGAGTACGGCGACGACGAGTCCTCCGACGACCAGCCCTCGGGCGAGTCCTCCGCCGTCGCGGGGGAGGCCGGGGAGCAGGCCGACGAGTCCGCCGACGACCAGCGGGACCAGCACGAGGACCACGCGGACGAGCACGACGGCGAGGAGGGCTCGGGTTCGAGCCGTCGCCGCCGTCGTCGTCGCCGCGGCGGACGGGCCGAGGGCGGCGAGAGCAGCAGCTCCGTCCCGGCCTCGACCAGCCGCACCCGCACGCGGGAGCGCAGCGGCGGCACGTCGTCCGACGAGGTGACCGCGCTCAAGGGTTCGACGCGTCTCGAGGCCAAGCGCCAGCGCCGCCGCGAGGGGCGCGACGCGGGTCGCCGCCGCCAGATCATCACCGAGGCCGAGTTCCTCGCGCGCCGCGAGTCCGTCGAGCGCTCGATGGTCGTCCGGGAGAAGAACGGCCGCACCCAGATCGCGGTCCTCGAGGACGGCGTCCTGGTCGAGCACTACGTCTCGCAGCAGTCGCAGGTCTCGATGGCCGGCAACGTGTACCTGGGCCGCGTCCAGAACGTCCTGCCGTCCATGGAGGCCGCGTTCATCGACGTCGGCAAGGGCCGCAACGCGGTCCTGTACGCCGGTGAGGTCAACTGGGACGCTGCCGGTCTCGAGGGTCAGCCTCGTCGCATCGAGCAGGCGCTCAAGTCCGGCGACTCGGTGCTGGTCCAGGTCACCAAGGACCCGATCGGCCACAAGGGCGCACGTCTCACGTCGCAGATCACCCTCGCGGGGCGCTACCTCGTGTTCGTGCCCGGTGGTGGCATGACCGGCATCTCGCGCAAGCTTCCCGACACCGAGCGGGCCCGCCTCAAGAAGATCCTCCGTGAGGTCGTCCCCGAGGGGTCGGGCGTGATCGTGCGCACGGCCGCCGAGGGCGCGAGCGAGGACGAGCTGCGCGCCGACGTCGAGCGCCTGCAGAGCCAGTGGGAAGCGATCGAGAAGAAGGCGAAGTCGGTCTCCGCCCCGGCCCTGCTCCAGGGCGAGCCGGACCTCGCGATCCGCGTGGTCCGCGACATCTTCAACGACGACTTCAGCTCGCTCGTCGTCTCGGGCGACAACGCCTGGAACGAGATCTCGAGCTACGTCGCCGAGCTCGCGCCGGACCTCAAGGAGCGCGTCTCGCGCTGGACGTCGGAGAAGGACGCCTTCGCGGCGCACCGTGTCGACGAGCAGCTCGCCAAGGGCATGGACCGCAAGGTCTGGCTGCCCTCGGGCGGTTCGCTCGTGATCGACCGCACCGAGGCCATGACGGTCGTCGACGTCAACACGGGCAAGTTCACCGGCTCCGGTGGCACGCTCGAGGAGACGGTCACGCGCAACAACCTCGAGGCGGCCGAGGAGATCGTCCGTCAGCTCCGTCTGCGCGACATCGGCGGCATCATCGTCATCGACTTCATCGACATGGTGCTGGAGTCCAACCGTGACCTCGTGCTGCGTCGCCTGGTCGAGTGCCTGGGCCGTGACCGGACCAAGCACCAGGTCGCCGAGGTCACCTCGCTCGGCCTGGTCCAGATGACCCGCAAGCGCGTGGGCCAGGGCCTGGTCGAGGCGTTCAGCGAGACGTGCGACCACTGCAACGGGCGCGGGTTCATCGTGCACACCGACCCGATCGAGAAGTCGGGCGGCTCGCACAACGGTGGCGGGCACCAGCACGCGGCCGCTCCCGCGGCGACGCAGGACGAGCCCACCGAGTCGGAGGGGGCCCGCTCCCGCTCGCGCCGCAAGCGTGCGACCAAGGAGTCGGCCCCGGCCGCGGCCCCCGCGGTCCCGATCCTGCCCGAGGTCACGTCCGAGGCACGTGAGGCCGTCAAGGCCACGCTCGCCACGATCGCGGCCGCGGCGGCCCACGCCCACGAGCACGACGGCGTCGCGCCGGTCGAGGAGACCGTCGTCGCCGAGGCGGCGGTCACCGAGGTCGCCGGGAACGTGGAACCGGCCGAGGCTGGTACCGGTGCGCAGACCGAGGTCGAGGCCGTCGGCATCGAGACCGCGCTGACGGACGTCGAGTCCACGGAGGGTGCCCCGGAGGTCGCCGACGACTCCGACCGGTTTCCGGTCGAGCAGGGCGCCGCTGACGAGGCGGCTGCTGGGGAGGCTGCGCCGGCGGCTGACGTGAGCGACGAGGCCTCCGACGGGGGCGCCGCGCCGGAGGGCGACGTCGACTGACGCACGCTGAACCACCGATGACGGCGAGGGATCCGCAGGTGCCGGTCTACGGCGTCGGGCATGATGCCCGGCTCCGGGGCTGGCGACCCGCGGACCTCGCCGTCTTCCGTGAGTGGCTGCGTCCCCACCACGAGTGGCACGAGTGGGATGGGCCGTACTACCCGGTGCCCGACGACGCTCAGGCCGACGAGCGGGTCGCCGCCCTCGCGCAGGCGCCGTCCGGGGTGGTGGACGGCCTGCCGCCCCGCTCGGCCGTGATCGCGGACGCCGACGACCACCTCGTCGGGACCGTCTCCTGGTACTGGGAGTCGCAGGAGACCGCGTGGGCGCGCATGGGCATCGGTGTCTACGATCCGGCCGTGCGCGGGCGCGGTATCGGTCGCGAGGCGCTCGCGCTGTGGACCACCTACCTGTTCTCGGAGACCGACTGGGTGCGGCTGGACTTCGCGACGTGGTCCGGCAACGTGCCGATGCTGGGCGTGGGCCGACGTCTCGGTTTCGTCGAGGAGGGCCGCTTCCGCGACGCGCGCGTCGTGCGCGGGCAGCGGTACGACGCGGTTGTCATGGGCGTGCTGCGCTCGGAGTGGGACGCGCGAGGCTGAGCCCGGGGCATGGCCTTGGGGCCCGCCGCCGTCATCACCGCATGGTCTACTGGCTGCGTGGACGACGTGAGGCGGGGACGGGTCGAGGTCATCAGCGGGCCCATGTTCGCGGGCAAGACCGAGGAGCTGCTGCGGCGCGTGCGCCGGGCACGGATCGCAGGGCGCCGTGTGGAGGTGGTGCACCACGCGCTCGACGACCGGCGCGGTGAGGGCCTCGTCAGCTCGCACTCGGGCCTCGACATCCCCTCGCGCGCTGCGACCTCCGCCGCGGAGATCCTCGAGCTGGTCGACCCCGCGGTCGAGCTCGTCGCGGTCGACGAGGCCCAGTTCTTCGGGCCCGCGCTGCTCGACGTCGTGCAGCACGCGGCCGACGCGGGCCTCGTGATGATCGTCGCGGGGCTCGACGTGACGTTCGACGGGCGCCCCTTCGAGCCCATCCCGGCGCTCGGCGCGCTCGCCGAGCGCGCCGACCGGCTCACGGCCGTCTGCACGGTCTGCGGCGAGGACGCCCCCTTCCACGAGCGCGTCGTCGCCTCCGCGGACGGCGACTCCCTCACCCCCGGGGTCGAGCACGTCGGCGGTGTCGAGTCCTACCAGGCGCGCTGCCGGGTCCACTTCGAGGCCGCGCGCTGGCGCGCTGCCGGTGCGGGCGGGCCGACCGTCACGACCCGATGAGCGGCACGAAGCTGTACGTCCCGTGCCGGCTCGTCACCGTCCCCGTCAGGTGCTGCTCCACGAGGACCAGGACGTGCTGCACGGGGATCACGAGGCGCCCTCCGATCGCGAGCTGGTCCACCAGCGCCTGCGGGAGCACCTGAGCCGCGGCCGAGACGAGGATGCGGTCGTAGCCGCCCATGGTCGGACGTCCCAGCACGCCCGGCTCCGCGACCTCGATCCGGGCCCACGACATGGGGTACGTCGCGAGGTTCGCCGCACCCCACTCCGCGAGGTCCGGGTCGATCTCGACCCCCACGACGCTCCCGCTCGACCCGACCAGGTGGGCGAGCAGCGCCGTCGTCCAGCCCGACCCCGACCCCACGTCCAGGACGCGTGCCCCGCGCGGCACCTGGAGCAGCCGGAGCGTGTCGGCCACCGTCCGTGGCTGCGAGTTCGTCTGGCCGTGCCCGATCGGCAGGGGCCGGTCGTCGCGCGCGTACGGGCGCTGGTTGCGCGGGAGGAAGCGCCGCCGGTCGATCGTCGACATCGCCGCCGCGACCTCGCGCGCGGTGACCGACTGCGCCCTGCGACCGTTCGGCACTGCGGACCGCCTCCTCGGGATCTCCTTCCAGGGTAGCCGGGGGTCCGAGCGCCGGGCGGGTGTCGGCGGGTGCGCTAGGGTCCCGGGCATGACGGGACGGACGAGGCGGTCCACGCGCGGCTCCGGTGCCCGCGTCCGCGCGGCGGTGCGCCCGGTCGTGCTCGCGGCGGCCTGCGCGGTCGGCGTGACGGTGGTCGCCGGGTGCGGGGTCGGTGAGCCGCAGCGGCAGCGGGTCGAGTGGGTGCTCGCCGCCCAGGACGGCGCGACGCTCGAGATCGGGGTCTCCGCGGGCGGCAGCACGTGCACCGACGACGGCGGCATCGAGGTCGCCGAGACGGATGGGACCGTCGAGGTCCGGGCCTACGTCCTGCGCACGGCCGGCGCGTGCAGCGAGGACCTCGGGGTCCGCGAGGTGACGGTCGAGCTCGACGAGCCGCTCGGCGGGCGTGACCTCGTCGGGTGCGCCGGGCGCGACGTCACGGTCGGGGCGTGGGACCTCGCGGCCGACGCCGACTGCGCCGAGCCCAGGCCCGGCCTGCTGCCCGGGCGGATCGACGTGCCGGTCGGGTGACACGACAGGGGGTGCGCGAGGCGGGACTCGAACCCGCACGTCCGAAGACACCAGGACCTAAACCTGGCGCGGCTGCCAATTACGCCACTCGCGCGCCCGCACAGTCTACGGGCGCGCGAGGAGCAGATCGGTCGGCGGCTCGCTGACCGGACAACCTACTTCTTGGGGTCGATCCCCAGGTCACGGCGCAGCTTGGCGACGTGGCCGGTCGCCTTGACGTTGTACTGCGCGAGCGCGACCTTGCCCTCGGGGTCGACCACGACGGTCGAGCGGATCACGCCCGTCACGGTCTTGCCGTAGAGCTTCTTCTCGCCCCACGCCCCGTACGCCTCGAGCGTCGCCCGGGACTCGTCGGACGCGAGCGGGAACGTCAGCGACTCCTCCTCGGCGAACTTCACGAGCTTGGGCAGCGGGTCGGGCGAGATGCCGACGACCTTGTACCCCGCGCCCTGGAGCGACGCGAGCGAGTCGCGGAAGTCGCACGCCTCCTTGGTGCAGCCGGGCGTCGAGGCAGCGGGGTAGAAGTAGACGATGACCGAGCTGCCGCGCAGCTCGGACAGCGTGACGGAACCGCCGTCGGCGGTCGGGAGGGTGAAGTCGGGGGCGTCGTCCCCGACGGCAAGGCGCGTGCTCATGGAACTCCTCGTGGTGGGTTCGTGGATCACTCCGAGCCTAGAGGACACGGGTAGCGTGGGGACCGTGAGCAAGACGACCCCCACCTCGCACGACGGCCCCGCGCCCGAGCCGGCCGCGGCCCCGGCCGCCGCCTCCGTGCAGAAGACCTCCGCGACCCGCGCGACGTCGTCGGGCAGCGCGCCCGAGCGGCTGCCTCTGCGCATGCTGCACGACCGCCTCCTCGTCCTGCCCGAGGTCGACTCGTCCGAGCGGCAGTCCTCCGCGGGGCTCGTGATCCCGGCGACGGCGGTCGGACCCAAGCGCCTGGGGTGGGCACAGGTCGTCGCCACGGGAGAGACGGTGCGTCACGTGCGCGTGGGGGACCGCGTGCTGTTCGACCCCGAGGAGCGGGCCGAGGTCGAGCTGAACGGCAAGAGCTACGTGCTGCTGCGCGAGAAGGACGTCAGTGCGGTCTCCCAGCCCGAGGAGACGAGCGGCAGCACGGGGCTGTACCTGTAGGACGGGTGGTCGCGTCGTCGGCGCGGCCCCGGTGGCCCCGGTGACAGGACCCGTGGAGCCGGTTGTCGCGCAGGTCACAGGCCTGCGCGGCTCCCTGATTTGTCTCCCGGGGGCCGGTTCAGTAGTGTTTCTTCTCGCGCGCCATTAGCTCAATTGGCAGAGCAGCTGACTCTTAATCAGCGGGTTCATGGTTCGAGTCCATGATGGCGCACCACGATCACGGCCCCGGAGACGGGGCCGTCGTGACGTCCGGCTGGCCATGCCGGGACACCTGTACCACCCTGCAGCACCACGCGCCATTAGCTCAATTGGCAGAGCAGCTGACTCTTAATCAGCGGGTTCATGGTTCGAGTCCATGATGGCGCACCACCACGAAGGCCCCTCACCTGCGGAGACGCGGGCGAGGGGCCTTCGTCGTCCCTGAGGTGCCGGGGGCGCCCTGCGACCCCGGCCCGCCCGCCCGACCCGTCGGCCGTGAGACGCGCTTCACAACCTCCCGTCGGGAGGGCTATGGTCGCCCCGTGAACCTGCTCACCGCACACACCTGGTGGCCCGACCGCTGACGGTCGGACGCTGTGGCGTGCTGACCGAGCCCGACGACGGGCGGTCCAGCAGGTCTCCCGGAGTGGATCGCCCGGACCGTGCCTTGGCACGTGCCCATCCATGAAGGAGAGTCCCTTGACGACGTCCCCCGTCTCCACGTCCGACCCGGC
The DNA here is from genome assembly GCF_059651515.1 of Oerskovia sp. 140933. Classification (NCBI taxonomy): domain Bacteria; kingdom Bacillati; phylum Actinomycetota; class Actinomycetes; order Micrococcales; family Cellulomonadaceae; genus Oerskovia; species Oerskovia sp. 140933. Next base: position 220,022 of record NZ_JAMXIO010000001.1, on the reverse strand, counting down.
TGCGCCCCCGGCGCCGACCCGTCCGACCGCTCGCTCGCTCGAGCCGCTCGGCGTCGAGATCCCCTCCACCGTCCCGACGCACTGGTACAACCTCAACGCGGACCTGCCCGAGCCCGTGCCGCCGCACCTGCACCCCGGCACGCTCGAGCCGCTCGTGCCCGCGGACCTGGCCCCGCTGTTCCCCATGGCGCTCATCGAGCAGGAGGTCAGCACCGAGCGCTACATCGAGATCCCGCAGACGATCCGCGAGATCTACGCGATGTGGAGGCCCGCGCCGCTCGTCCGGGCGCACCGCCTCGAGCGCGAGCTGGGCACGCCCGCCCGGATCTACTACAAGTACGAGGGCGTGAGCCCGGTCGGCTCGCACAAGCCCAACACGGCCGTCGCCCAGGCGTACTACAACGCGATCGAGGGCACGACGCGCCTCACGACCGAGACGGGCGCCGGGCAGTGGGGTGCCTCGCTCTCGATGGCCGCGGCCCTGCTCGGTCTGACGTGCGAGGTGTGGCAGGTCCGGGCGTCGTACGACTCCAAGCCGTACCGCCGCTTCCAGATGGAGGCCTACGGTGGCGTGTGCCACTCGTCGCCCTCGGAGCTCACGGCGTCGGGTCGTGCGATCCTCGCGAGCGACCCGGACACCACGGGCTCGCTCGGCATGGCGATCAGCGAGGCCGTCGAGGTCGCGGCGGGCGACCCGCAGGCGCACTACTCGCTGGGCAGCGTGCTCAACCACGTGATGCTGCACCAGACGGTCATCGGCCAGGAGGCGTTGGTCCAGCTCGAGGAGGCGGGGGAGACGGGCGCGGACGTCGTGTTCGGCTGCGCGGGCGGCGGGTCCAACCTCGCGGGGCTCACGTTCCCGTTCCTGGGGCGCAACCTGCGCGAGGGCACGACGACGCGGCTCGTCGCGTGCGAGCCCGCGGCCTGCCCATCGCTCACGCAGGGCGAGTACCGCTACGACCACGGTGACGTCGCGGGGCTCACGCCGCTGCTCAAGATGCACACGCTCGGCAAGGACTTCGTGCCGCCGGCCATCCATGCGGGCGGTCTGCGCTACCACGGCATGTCGCCCATGGTGTCGCACGCGGTGAACCTGGGTCTCATGGACGCGGTCGCGATCGACCAGGACGAGGCGTTCCGGGCGGGGCTCGAGTTCGCCCGCTCGGAGGGCATCATCCCCGCACCCGAGTCGACGCACGCGGTCGCCGCCGCGATCGCGTACGCGCGCACCGTCACGGAGCCCGAGGTCGTCGTGATCGGGCTGTCGGGGAACGGGCAGCTCGACCTGCCGGCGTACGCGCAGTACGTCTGACGCTCCGCCCGGCTCGCCGAGCGGGCCCCGTGCGCGTGACGCGGACCTTCGGGCCCGCTCGCGCGCACGGGGGCCTCGGAGGCAGGACGTGCCGCGGGAGGGGGACTCGGGCGCCCGCCTAGACTGGGCGGGTGCCCGAGACCCTCTCCGAGGCCCGCGAGCAGGGCTTCCGTACCGACATCGTGTCCTTCGTCCGCCGCAGCGGCCGCCTCAACCCCCGCCAGCAGCGGGCCTGGGACGACCACGCCGAGCAGTTCGTCCTCGACGTCCCGCGGGCGGTGGCACGCACCTCGGTGGACCCGGGGTTCGTGCTCGACGTCGCAGCGACCTTCGGGCGGTCGGCTCCGCTCGTGGTGGAGATCGGCTCGGGCCTGGGGGAGGCCGTGGTCCATGCCGCCGAGGCCGCGCCGGAGCGCGACTTCCTGGCCGTCGAGGTCTACACGCCGGGTCTCGCGCAGACCGTGCTGCGCGCGACGCAGCGCGGTCTGACGAACCTGCGCCTGCTGCAGGCCAACGCGGCCGAGGTGCTCGCGACCGCGCTGCCGGAGGGGTCGGTCGACGAGCTCTGGGTCTTCTTCCCCGACCCGTGGCACAAGGCCCGGCACCACAAGCGCCGCCTGGTGACGCCGGAGCTCGCCGAGCTCGCGGCGCGGGTGATCCGCCCGGGGGGCACGTGGCGGCTCGCGACGGACTGGTCCGAGTACGCGGACCGGATGCTGGAGGTCGTCGGCGCGAACCCGTCGTTCGAGAACGCCCACGGGGCCGGCGCGGTCGCGCCCCGCTTCGAGGGGCGCGTGCTCACGAGCTTCGAGAACAAGGGCCACGCGGCGGGCCGGGCCATCACGGACCTGGAGTTCCGCAGGGTCTGAGCCGGCCCTTGCCCGCCCGGGCCGGAGGGCGCCGGTCCTGGGCGCGCCCGGCCCGACGGCGTAGCCCACCTCCGGGGGCCTCGTCGAGCGTGCGCCTCGGGTCGTCGCGGTCGCCGGTGGGCAGCGGGAAGTGCACGCCCGGTGGTCTGCACCCGGTGCCGAGATCCCCGCGGCGGTCGGCCTGCCGCCGTCCGACACGCCTGGAAAGTGGTCATTGCGCCACAGGGGTGATCTACGGCACATTGTCCCGAGCGGGTGAAAAAAGTCGCCCGGGTCACGCAACGTCGCGTGCCACGCATGAGCCAACGGAGGCGTCATGACCAACATCTCGACGACGGACGATCCCGTCGCGGAGACCGACTACCAGCGGGTCCAGCGTTCCCCCGAGTTCCAGGACCTGCGCCGCAGGTTCCGCAACTTCGTCTTCCCCGTCACGGCCCTGTTCCTGGTCTGGTACCTCGTGTACGTCCTGCTCGCGGACTACGCGCACGACTTCATGAGCATCCGGGTCTCGGGCAACATCACGGTCGGCCTGCTGTTCGGGCTGGGCCAGTTCGTGTCGACGTTCGCGATCACCATGATCTACGCGCGCTGGGCGAACAAGAAGTTCGACCCGGTCGCCGAGGACATGCGCCGTCAGATCGAGGGGGAGGACCACTGATGGGGTCGTGGGGAACGCTGTCACCGACCACGGTCCTGGCCGCGGAGGCCTCCGACGTCGGCAACCCGTGGATCAACATCGGCATCTTCGCGGCCTTCGTCGCGGTGACGATGGTGATCGTCGTACGGGCCTCGAAGCAGAACAAGTCCGCGGCCGACTTCTACGCGGGCGGACGCAACTTCACGGGGCCGCAGAACGGGACGGCGATCGCGGGCGACTACCTGTCGGCCGCGAGCTTCCTGGGGATCTGCGGCGCCATCGCGATCAACGGCTACGACGGGTTCCTGTACTCGATCGGCTTCCTCGTGGCGTGGCTCGTCGCGCTGCTGCTCGTGGCCGAGCTCCTGCGCAACACGGGGAAGTTCACCATGGCGGACGTCCTGAGCTTCCGCCTGCGTCAGCGCCCGGTGCGCATGGCGGCGGCGCTCGCGACGCTCATGGTCGTGTTCTTCTACCTGCTGGCGCAGATGGCCGGCGCGGGTGGTCTGGTCGCGCTGCTGCTCGGCATCGAGTCCACCGCGGGGCAGAGCGTCGTGATCGCGATCGTGGGCATCCTCATGATCGCGTACGTGATGATCGGCGGCATGAAGGGCACCACGTGGGTGCAGATCATCAAGGCGGTGCTGCTCATCGCGGGTGCCGGGATCATGACGTTCTGGGTGCTCGCCAGGTTCGGCTTCAACCTGTCCGACCTGTTCCAGGGCGCGATCGACAAGGCGGGCCCGGGCGGTGAGGCGCTCATCGAGCCGGGCAAGCAGTACGGCTCGACCCCCATGTCGCAGCTCAACTTCCTGTCGCTCGCGCTCGCGCTGGTGCTCGGGACGGCGGGGCTGCCGCACGTCCTGACGCGCTTCTACACCGTCCCGACGGGCAAGGAGGCCCGTCGCAGCGTGGTCTGGGCGATCTGGCTGATCGGGATCTTCTACCTGTTCACGCTCGTGCTCGGCTACGGCGCGGGCGCGCTCGTGGGCCCGGAGGCCATCTCGTCCGCCCCGGGCGGTGTGAACTCGGCCGCCCTCCTGCTCGCGTACGAGCTGGGTGGTGAGATCCTGCTGGGCATCATCTCGGCGGTCGCGTTCGCGACGATCCTCGCGGTCGTCGCGGGGCTGACGATCACGGCCGCGACGAGCTTCGCGCACGACATCTACGCCAACGTCATCAAGAAGGGTGAGGTCAAGCCCGACGGCGAGGTCAAGGTCGCCCGCATGACGGTGCTCGTGATCGGGGTGCTCGCGATCGTGGGTGGCATCTTCGCGCAGGGGCAGAACATCGCGTTCCTCGTGGCGCTGGCCTTCGCGGTCGCGGCGAGCGCGAACCTGCCGACCATCATCTACTCGCTGTTCTGGAAGCGGTTCAACACGTCGGGCGCGCTGTGGAGCATGTACGGCGGTCTGATCTCGTGCCTCGTGATCATCACCTTCTCGCCCGTGGTCTCGGGCAAGGTGGACCCGGTCACGGGCGCGAGCCTGTCGATGATCAAGGACACGAGCGTCGACTTCGCGTTCATCCCGCTCGAGAACCCGGGCCTGATCTCGATCCCGCTCGCGTTCCTCCTGGGTGTCCTGGGGACGTTCCTGAGCAAGGAGTCGTCGCACCCGGAGAAGTTCGCCGAGATGGAGGTGCGGTCCCTGACGGGAGCGGGCTCCGAGAAGGCGGTCGTCCACTAGGCGTCCCGAGCGTGCCGAGCATGCCGAGCGAGCAGCCCGGGTCGCCCTCCTGGTGGGGGCGACCCGGGCTGCTCGCCCGGCGAGCGCGGCCGGCAATCATCTCGCGCCAGGCCCTGCGCACGTCCTAGGGTCCGCTCATGCGTTCGACGACCTCCCTGCCCGACGCCGCCGCTCCCGCCGTGCCGTCCTCTCCCGCTGTGCCGTCCGCTCCCGTCCTCGTCGTCACGGGGGCCATGGCCTCCGGGAAGTCGACGGTCGCGGAGGCCCTGGCCCGCTCCTTCCCGCTCGCGGCCCACGTGCGGGGCGACATGTTCCGCCGCTTCGTCGTGAGCGGGCGGGCGTCGACGGACCCGCCGCTCTCGGACGCGGCGCGGATCCAGCTCGACCTGCGGCACGCGCTCGCCGCGCAGGCGGCCGACACGTATGCGGCCGCGGGGATCACGGCGGTGGTCCAGGACATCCTGCTGGGGCCGGACCTGGCCCGCTTCACGGCGAGCCTGCGCACCCGCCCGTGCTACGCCGTCGTGCTGGTGCCCAGCGCGGCCGCGCTCGCGGCCCGCGACGCCGCCCGGCACAAGCAGGCCTACGGCGCGTGGACCCCGGACGAGTTCGCCGCGTACGCGCGCGAGACCCCGGGCGGACTGCACCTCGACACGACGGGCTGGACCGTCGAACAGACGGTCGCGCGCATCCTCGAGCGCCTCGACGAGGCCCGCGTCGACGCCGTCTGACGGTGCGCGCCGGACCGCCTCGCTCGTGGCCTGCTCTAGGCGTGCCCGACGAGCGTGACGGGCGCGGTCGAGGCCCAGACGGGGTCGGTCGTGATGTGCGTCAGCCGCCAGCCCGCCCCGGTCCGGCGTGCGCGGAGCCGGTAGACCGCGCCGAGGGTGACGGGCCTGTCCGCCCGCGGCTCGCGCCGGGCGAACGTGGCGACCACGTTCGCCCGGACCTCGGCGTGATCGTGCGCGAGATCGACCAGGACGTTCCCGACGAGGTGCTGGACGCCGTCCTCCGGCCGGTGGTTGCGCGCGGCCTGGGCGACGACGGCGTCGATCCCCTGCGCGGTGCCGCCGGGGGTGCTGGCGTGCGCGTCCGGGACGAGCAGGTCGCGGAGCCGGTCGCTGTCGCCGTCGTCGAGGGCCGCCGTGAGCTGCGAGACGAGGCGTGCGACCTCCTCGCGGTCGAGCAGCCCGCGGACGGCGTCCTGGTGCGTGGCGGGAAGGTGCGTGTCGTCGTGCACGGTCATGGGAGCCTCCGGTGTCGGGAACCACGGCGAATCGTTGGAGTCCCCAACGTTATTCATCGTTGGCCGAACCCACAATAGGTGACGCCAACGCAGCGTAGGATCTGAGGATGGAGACCGAGACCGCCCCCGAACGCCTCCGCGCACTGCCCAGCTGGCTGCTCGCCCAGGCGGCGCTCGAGGCGGCCCGGACCGTCTCCGAGCACCTGTCCGCCGTGGGGGCGCACCGCTCCCACTACGCCGTGCTCGCCGCCCTGGAGGAGTTCGGCCCGGCGAGCCAGGCCGCGCTCGGGCGCCGGTGCGGGATCGACCGCAGCGACATGGTCGCGCTGCTCGACACGCTGGCCGCCGACGGTGACGTCGAGCGCCGCCCCGACCCGTCCGACCGGCGTCGCAACATCGTCACGCTGACCCCCCGGGGGGCGCGACGGCTCGACGAGCTCGGCGCAGCGCTCGCCGACGCGCAGGCCGCCCTCCTCTCCCCGCTGCCGGGCACGGACCGCGAGGTGCTGGTCTCTCTGCTGAGCGCGCTGGTCACCGGGCAGGGCCCGCGCCGCTAGCGCGGTGCGCGCCCCCGCTCGCGCTCCCGCCGTGCGCCCGGCGGGCAGCCGCGCGGGGTCCGGGCCACGATGGGAGGCATGAGCACCGACCCGCGCACCCAGGCCACCCCCGACGAGACCTTCGACGTGATCGTGATCGGTGGTGGGCCCGTCGGGGAGAACGCGGCAGACCGCGCGAGCCGGACGGGGCTGAGCGTGGCCGTGGTCGAGGCCGAGCTCGTCGGCGGCGAGTGCTCCTACTGGGCGTGCATGCCGTCCAAGGCGCTCCTGCGCCCGGGCGCGGCGCTCGCGGCCGCCCGTGCGGTCCCGGGCATCGAGGCGAGCCCCGTGCTCGACCCCGCGCCGATCCTCGCGCGCCGCGACGAGATGGTCTCGCACTGGGACGACTCGGGCCAGGTCCAGTGGCTCGACGGCGCCGGGATCTCGCTCGTGCGCGGGCTGGGCAGGCTGGTCGGACCGAGGCTCGTCGAGGTCAGCCCCGAGGACCCCGACGCCGACGTCGACGACCTCCCCGAGACCCGCCTGCTCGCCGCCCGGCACGCCGTGATCGTCGCGACGGGCAGCGTGCCCGTCCTGCCCGACACCCCCGGCCTCGCCGAGACCGACCCGTGGAGCAGCCGCGAGGCCACGAGCGTCCAGGACGTCCCGACCTCGATCGCGATCCTGGGCGGCGGGGTCGTGGGGGTCGAGATGGCGACGGCGTTCCACGACCTGGGCTCGGAGGTCACGCTGCTCTCGCGCGGGCACCTGCTCAGCCGTTCCGAGCCGTTCGCGGGCGAGGCCGTCGCGGCAGGACTGAAGGGGATCGGCGTGGACGTCCGCCTGGGCGTGAGCGTCACGGGAGCGACCTCCCTGCCCGACGGCGGCGCTCGCCTCGCGTACGACGGCCCGCAGGGCAAGGGGTCCGTCGCGGCCGCGCAGGTCCTCGTGGCGACGGGTCGCGTGCCGCGCACGATGGACCTGGGTGTCGACGTCGTCGGGCTGGAACCGGGCAAGGCGCTCGCGGTCGACGACCAGATGGAGGTCCAGGGCGTCGACGGCGGCTGGCTGTTCGCGTGCGGGGACGTCACGGGGCGCGCCGCGACGACCCACCAGGGCAAGTACGAGGGCAGGGTCGTGGGGGACGTGGTCGCGGCCCGGTTCGGGAGGGCGACGCCGGAGGAGGCGGCCGCGGCCGGTGCCGGGGGAGAGCCGCCCGAGCCGTGGAGCCGCTATGCCGCGACGGCCGACCACGGCGCGAGGACGCAGGTCGTGTTCTCCCGCCCCGAGGTCGCGTCGGTGGGGCTGACCGAGGCCGAGGCCAGGAAGGCGGGGATCGCGGTCAAGGCGGTGTCGTACCGGCTCGGCTCCGTGTCCGGGGCCGTGCTCGTTGCGGAGGGGTACGAGGGCACCGCGCAGATCGTGGTCGACACCGACCGGCAGGTGATCGTGGGCGCGACGTTCGTGGGGCCGGACGCGGCGGAGATGCTGCACGCCGCGACCATCGCGATCGTCGGGCAGGTGCCGCTTGCACGCTTGTGGCACGCTGTGCCCGCCTACCCGACGATCAGCGAGGTCTGGCTACGGCTGCTCGAGACGTACGGCCTGTAGCCGTCGCGCTCCCGAGCAGCCGCCTGCTCGGTCAGCCGAGCTGGCCGTCCGAGGAGAACACGAGGCCGAGCACGATCTCGCCCTGCAGCAGGGCGGCCTTGGTGAGCGGGCCACCCACGTCCAGGTTCACGAAGTTGGTGATATCGAGGCCGTACGTCTCCTCGAGGCCCGGCTCGCAGAACGCGCGCTCGGGGCACTCGGGCCCGGCGCCCAGCGTGATGCCGCCGGGGCAGGCCTTGGCGAGCTCGCTGAGCGTCGACACGTCGTGCTCCTCGGCGAAGGCCGTCGTGACGGCGAACGCGTTCTGGTCCTGGGCCGACGACGGCTCGCCGAACGTCAGCCCCTTCTCGGCGCCGAGCTCACGCAGGGCCGCGACCGTGGTGTCGAGGTCACCGCTCGCGAGGGGCTCGGCGTCGGGCCCGTTGATCTCCTTGTTGAGGAACTCGGTGAGCGTGCCCACGTACTCCGGGAACACGGAGAGCTGGCCCGACTCGAGCGCGGGCAGGTACGTCTCACGGGCGTCGACGGTCTGGACCGTGACGTCGTAGCCGGCCGTGCGCAGCACCGCCGCGTAGATCTCCGCGAGGGTCGTGCTCTCGGAGAAGTTGGCCGCGCCCACGACCAGGGACGTCCCGGTGCCCGGCGTGGAGGTCGCCCCGAGCCCCTGCTCCTCGACGAACTGCAGGGCGACCTGCGAGGACGTCTGCCGGTCCACGTCGACGGCCTTGTTGAGCGAGATGAGCGTGTCGGTGTCGAGGGCTGCGGACACGGTGTCGAGCAGCTCCAGGACCTCCGGCTGGTCCGCGACGGCCGCCGCGTTGGCCGCAGGGATGATGTTGTCGACCGTCTGCAGGTGCTTGTCGTCCTCGAGGACCACGAGCTGGTCGCCCGCGACGGGCTCGCAGACGGTGCCGCTCGCGGTCGACGAGGAACCGTCGGACGCTTCGGTGCCGGACGAGCCGGCCTCGCCGCAGGCGGCGAGCGCGACGACGAGGAGGGCGGACACGGACAGGGTGCGCAAGGTGGTGGATCGCCGTGACATGGGTGTCAGGTGCCTCTCGGTCGTCGGCTCGCACGGACAACCCATTCCACCCCTCGGCGGGGGCACCGGCAACCGGAGTGCCTGCTCAGCGCACGGTTCCCGCCTTCATGCGCAGCGGCGCGGGCGTCACGGCCCGCTGGACGAGCGCGAGCACGGCGTCCACCAGGAGGCACAGCACCGCGATCACGACACCGACGGCGAGGACCTGCCCGTAGCGCTGGTTGGAGAACCCCACGCGCAGCGGGACTCCCAGGCCGCCGCCCCCGACGAACGCCGCGAGCGTCAGGACCGCGATGACCTGGACGATCGCGGTGCGCAGGCCGGCCGCGATCAGCGGAACGGCGAGCGGGACCTCGACGAGCCAGAGCGAGCGCCGTGACGACATCCCCATGCCGCGGGCGGCGTCCTTGACGTCGGGGTCGACCTCGGCGACGCCCGTGTAGGCGTTCGCCAGGACGAGGGGGATCGCGAAGATCACGGCCGAGATGACCGCCGCACGGTCCCCGAACAACCCGCCGGCCGCGAGGATCAGCAGGATCCCGAAGGTCGGCAGGGCGCGGGACGTGTTGACGATCACGATCGTCGGGCCCGCGCCGCGTCCCGAGTGGCCGAGCCAGATGCCCGCGGGCAGCGCGACGAGCGCGGCCAGCAGGACGGCGACCGCGGTCATCTCGAGGTGCTCGCCCGTGCGGACCAGCAGGCCCTCGGGGCCGGTCCAGTTGAGCGGGTCGTTGAGCCACGTCAGGGCCTCCTGGACGACGTTCATGCCGTGCGCTCGCTCGCGGCCTCGGACGCCCGGGCGGCCGACGCCACGCTCGCCCTCCGGCCCGTCGCCTGCCCCGTCGACGCCGGTCCCCGGGTGCGCGACCATGGCGTGAGCACCCTGCCCAGCAGCAGGAGCAGCAGGTCGAGCACGACCGCGAGCAGCAGGCACAGGACGGTCGCGGTCATGATCTGCGCGTTGTAGCTCGAACGGAAGCCACGGAACATCAGGGTGCCCAGGCCGCCGAACCCCGCCACGAAACCGACCGTGACGAGCGCCACGGTCGAGACCGTCGCGAGCCGCACGCCGGTCATGATGCTCGGCAGCGCGTTGGGCATCTCGACCGAGGCCAGCAGGCGCGTCGGGCCGTACCCCAGCCCCTTGGCGGCGTCCCGCACGTCCGGGTCGACGCCCTGCAGGCCCACGAGGATGTTCCGCACCAGGATGAGCAGCGCGTACATCACGAGCCCGATCAGCACGGGCGTGCGGCCGATCCCCGTGAAGGGGACGAGGATCGAGAACAGCGCGAGCGAGGGGATCGTGTACATGACGCCGGTCGTGCCGAGCACGGGCACCGCGAGCCAGCGCACGCGGTGCGCCAGCGCAGCGAGAGGCAGGGCCACGACCAGGGCGATGAGCACGGCCTGGACGGTGATCGTCGTGTGCTCGACGAGGGCCTGGGAGATCTCTCCCCAGTTGTTCTGGACGTAGCTCCACGAGAACCACGGGTTGGGCGGCATGTCGTCGAACCTATCCCGAGGCCGCGACCGGTCGCGCGACGGATGGTCGCGCCGGGTAGCGTCGTGGCATGGCGAGCACCCCGACCGGCACGGCCGAGACCACCCCGGCGTTCCCGACGATCACCGACGAGACGGCCATCGTGTTCGACGGCGTCCGCAAGGAGTACCCCAACGGGACCGTCGCCGTGGGGGACCTGTCCCTGAGCGTCCGCGAGCACGAGATGCTCGCGCTCGTCGGCCCGTCGGGATGCGGCAAGTCGACGACCCTGCGCATGACCAACCGCCTCGTCGAGCCCTCGGCCGGGCGCATCCTGCTGCGCGGCGAGGACATCACGCAGGGCGACCCCGTGGCCCTGCGCCGCCGGATCGGGTACGTCATCCAGAACGTGGGACTCTTCCCGCACCGGACCGTCGCCCAGAACGTCGCGACCGTGCCCGGGCTGCTCGGCTGGGACAAGGCGCGCACGCGCGCGCGGGTCGGCGAGCTGCTCGAGCTGGTCGGCCTGGCCCCCGACACCTACGCCAAGAGGTACCCGCACGAGCTCTCGGGCGGCGAGCGCCAGCGCGTGGGCGTGGCCCGCGCGCTCGCGACCGACCCGCCCGTCCTGCTCATGGACGAGCCCTTCGGGGCGGTGGACCCCGCCGGGCGCCGCCGGCTCCAGACGGAGTTCCGGCGCATCCAGCGCGAGCTCGGGACGACGGTCCTGTTCGTGACCCACGACATCGACGAGGCCGTCCACCTCGCGGACCGGATCGCGGTGTTCAGCTTCGGCGGGCACCTCGAGCAGCTCGCCGAGCCGCTGACCGTCCTGGCGCACCCCGCGAGCGACGCGGTCCGCGAGTTCATCGGGGACGGCGCACCGGTCCGCATGCTCGGGCTCGCCGTGGTGCAGCGCGGCGACCTCGACGGACCCGAGCTCGTCTCCGCCCCGGCTCCCGACCCGATCGTCCTGGGCGCGCCGCTGTCCGTGGCGTTCGAGGCGATCGCCGCGCTGCCCGGCTCCGCGATGGGCCGGGTGCCCGTCGCGGACGAGGCGGGCGACGTCGTCGGGTCCCTGACCGCGGACGGGATCCTCGCCGCGCTGCGGCGCACCGCGGACGCCGCCGCGGCCTAGCGGCGCGACGGAGATCTCACCTGCCGCGCGTGTACGCCGCGCGCAGGGCGTCTAGGCTCGTACGCGTGACCACCACAGCGCGCATCGCCCTCGCCACCTGTTCCGTCCTCCCGCACCTCGACCCCGACGACGCCCCTCTCGTGGGAGCCCTCGCGACCCGAGGGATCGAGGCCGTGCCGACGGTCTGGGACGACGAGTCGGTCGACTGGTCGGCGTTCGACGCGGTCGTCGTGCGTTCCGCGTGGGACTACGCACCCCGCCGCGACGAGTTCGTCGCATGGGCCGAGCGCGCGGGCCGCGTGCTCAACCCCGCCGCGGTCATCAGCTGGAACACCGACAAGCGCTACCTCAAGGAGCTCGAGGAGCAGGGCGTGCCGGTCATCCCGACGCTCTGGCTCGACCCCAGCCAGAACCTGTCCTCGCGAGCGATCCACACCCGCCTGCCCGCGCAGGGGGACTTCGTCATCAAGCCCGTCGTGAGCGCCGGCGCCAAGGACACGGGCCGCTACCAGTCGGGCGAGGCGCACTCGCGCGGCCTCGCGATCCAGCACGCCAAGAACCTCCTCGTCTCCGGGCGGCAGGTCATGGTCCAGCCCTACGTCCGCAGCGTCGACACCGCGGGGGAGACCGGCCTGATCTTCATCGACGGCGAGTTCTCGCACGCCGTCCGCAAGAACGCGCTCCTCACGGGGCCGCACCGCCCCACCCAGGGCCTGTACAAGCAGGAGGAGATGAGCCGCTTCGAGGCGAGCCCCGAGCAGCTCGCGGTCGCGCAGCAGGCGCTCGCGGTCGCCGCGGGAGCGGTCCCCGGGCAGGAGCCCAACCTGTACGCGCGCGTCGACCTGGTGGGCGGGGACGACGGCGCCCCCATGGTCATCGAGGTCGAGCTCACCGAGCCGTCGCTCTTCTTCTCGCTCGGCAAGGGGGCGCTCGACCGCTTCGCCGACGCGGTGGTCCAGCGGCTCGCGGAGGCACCTGGCGCCTGAGCCTGCACGAGCGTGGCGCCGTGTCGGGCGCGGTGCGCGGCCGACACCGGACGTGATGAAGGGCCGACGAGCGGGTGCTCGTCGGCCCTTCACCATGCCGGGAGAATCGTGGAACGTGCTCCGTCAGGCGTTGACGACCTCGGGGGTGGGGTTCGTGGATCCGTCGATGACCGCGGGGGCTGCGCCGAGCTGACGGAGGGCGTAGCCGATGAGGCCGAAGAGGACGCCGAGGCCCATGACCAGTGCGCTGACACCGTAGGAGACGACCGAGGTGAAGAGCGAGGCGCGCAGGAACGAGCCGTTCATGACGACCGCGCGGGTCGGGTCCTCCTTGTCGAGCTCGGCGTAGGTCTTGCCCTCGCTCATGTTGAGCGCGTGCTCGTTGATGATCTGGGCCTGCGCGAAGGCGGTGAAGGGCCCCTTGACCTCGGAGCCGGCGAACATCGACGCGTCCTCGGAGACGGTGATCTTCTCGGCGGCGAGCTGCGAGGTGATGGTGGCCCAGGTGCCCGCGCCGGCGAGCAGCAGGACGATGCCTGCGACGATCGAGAGCGTACCGATGAGGCGGACAGAGCGGGCGGGGCCAGCGGTGCGGGCGGTCATGATGATGTTGCTCCCAGAGGAAGAGGTCGGTGCGACCTGAGGTGAGAAGAAGAGGTGGATCCTCGTCGCGGACCCTATGTGGGGAGCGCTTCGATAAGTCGACTCTACGGGCCTTGTGAACGCCTTCACAAGCGCCTGGCTGTGGCCTGCGTCACGCGGAGGTGACAAAGTGTCAACGTGCGGAGAATCCGCGGAATGACGGGCGTCCGAGCGTAGAGCCAAAGGGAGTCTGACCACCGGGACGTAGGTCCTGCGATGCCGTCCGGACCGTACCAGGCAGTGACGGGAGAGGACCCGATGAACCACAGGACGGACCACGACCTGGCACGCGAGCTCGAGGCCGTCGAGGAGGCCTGGGGACGAGCCATCGTCGCCGACGACCCCGACGCGATCGGCCGGTTCACGACCGACGACTGGCAGATCATCGGCGAGGACGGTGCCACCACCCGCGAGGACTTCCTGAGCCTCGTCCGGTCGGGAGACCTCACGCACGAGTCGATGGGCAGGATCACGGGCAGCGTGCGAGACCTCGGAGACGTCGCCATCCTCACCGGACGCGGCACCAGCACCGGCCGCTACCGGGGGCAGGCGTTCGGCTCCGACGAGTGGGTCACCGACGTGTTCGTCCGCGGCGCCGACGGGTGGCGGTGCGTGCACACCCACCTCACGGCCGCGCGCGACGAGACCTGACCCACGCGCCCACGCGCTCGAGCCCCCGCCCGTCCGTCAGGGCGGGCCCGGGCTCCCGAGGCGAGCGGCGGCGTCGGGCCTACGGCGTCCAGTCCGGACGCAGCGGGAAGTCCGCCGCCCCACCCGGCTCCGGACGGACCGCGAGGACCTGGTGGAGCTGGATCTCGTTGCGCTCGAACGCCAGCCGCGACCCCGCCATGTACAGGCCCCACACCCGGGCCGTGCCGATCCCGACGTCGGCTACGCACTCGTCCCAGTGCCGCGTCAGGTTCGCGCACCACTCGCGCAGCGTCATCGCGTAGTGCTCGCGCAGGTTCTCCGCATGACGCACCTCGAGCCCCACGTCCTGCATGGTCGAGATGATCCGGCCAGACCCCGTGAGCTCGCCGTCCGGGAACACGTACCGGTCGATGAACCCGCCCGCACGGGGGCGGGCGGTGTTCGTCGGGCGCGTGATCGAGTGGTTGAGCAGCCGACCGCCGTCCCGCAGGCGCCCCTGGAGGAACGTGAAGTACGAGCGGTAGTTCGCGACCCCGATGTGCTCGGTCAGCCCGATCGAGCTCACCGCGTCGAACCCGGCCTCCGTGACGTCGCGGTAGTCGCCGTACCGGACCTCCGCGAGGTCACCGAGGCCCTCGGCCTCGATCCGCGCCTGGGCCCACTCGGCCTGCTGCCGGGACAACGTCACCCCCAGGGCCCGGACCCCGGACCGGGCCGCGTGCCGGACCATGCCGCCCCATCCGCAGCCCACGTCGAGCAGCCGCATGCCCCTGCGCAACCCCAGCTTGCCCGCGACCAGGGCGTACTTGTGCTCCTGGGCCTCCTCGAGCGTGGACTGCGGGGTGGGGAAGCACGCGCACGTGTACGTCATGGACGGCCCCAGGACGTGGGAGTAGAACGCGTTCGACACGTCGTAGTGGTGGCTGATCGCGTCGGCGTCGCGCCGGCGCGAGTGACGCAGGCCCTCGGTGAGCCGGCGCAGCCGCGACAGGTGCTCCTCCGGGGGTGGTTCGGGCGGGCGCAGGACCCCCAGGCCCAGGCCGCGAGCGATCCGCGCCGCCTCGGCAGGGCCCGGGCGGCGCAGCCTCAGCCCGTCCGCGGCCGCCCGGAGCAACGGGTACGGGTCCCCGCCCGGCACGCCCTCGACCTGCAGGTCGCCCGCCACGTAGGCCCGCGCCAGGCCCAGCCCGCCGGGCGCCGTCGCGACGTACCGCAGGCCGCGCTCGTTGGCCAGGTGCACGTGAAAGGGCGCCTCCACCGGACCTGCGCTCGACCCGTCGTACGCGCTGAACCCGAAGGGCAACGGGGCATCGGTGAGCTGGTCCAGCACGTCGGCCACCGCGATCTGCGTCATGCTCCCTGCACCGCCTTCTCGTAGAGGGTCGGCGTGCGTCCCGCCGGGTCGTACCGGTCCTTGACGGCCGCGTAGTCGAGGCCGCCGTACAAGGTGTCGAACGTCTCGCGCCCGTACGTGGACGTCGAGTACAAGGACTTGTGGCCGTGCCGGACCGCGACCGCCATCTCGATCTGACGGTTGACGTCGCCGTCACGCCGCCCCTCGGCGATCGGGACCCCGCCCCAGAAGCCCACGTTGACGTACGCACGGTGCGGCTCGAGCGGGTACAGCGGCCACGGCTCGGACGAGGCGAGCCGCAACGGGCACAGCCACACGGGCGTCATGGGGACGTGCCCCGTGAACCACGCCATGAAGCTCTCGAGCTGGTCGAGCGGCACCTCGACGTCCTGCACGACCCGCTCGTTGCGCGGCCGGTGCCGCAGGTCCGCAAGCCTCCCCGTCAGGTCCCACCGCTCGTCCAGACCCACGATCCGCCGGTACACGTCCGAGCGCCGCCACCGGCGCGGCCACAGCCTGCGCACGACAGGGTTCTGCACCCCGAACGCGCGCGAGCACCAGAACCAGTCCGTGTCCCAGCGCCACAGGTAGTCGAGCGTGCGCAGGACGTCCGTGGGGCGCTCGCGCAGCGAGAGGTAGTAGATCCGCTGCCCCGTGTAGTCGCTCGGCGCGGGGCGCAGCGCGCGCGCCTCCTCGCGGGCCGCGTAGCGCCCCAGGCACAGGTACACCTCGCCCGGAGCGAACAGGACCCCGTCGCAGAAGTCGACGCGCTCGCCGTCCCACGACCCGTCCGCCGCGATCTTGGCGACCGCGGAAGCGACCTCTGCGACAGAGTGGAGGCGGACGTTGCGGAGCGCGACGAACGGCTCCGCCCGGTCGAGGCGCAACCGCACGCGCGTCGCGTAGCCCAGCGTCCCGTACGAGTTGGGGAACGCGTGGAACAGGTCGGCGTGCTCGCCCGTGGGCGTCGCCGTGACGACCTCGCCCGACGGCGTCAGGACGTCGATCTCCAGCGCCGCCTCGTGCGGCAGGCCGTTGCGCAACGAGCTCGACTCGATGCCGAGACCCGCCAGGGCGCCGCCGACCGTGATCGTGCGGAGCTGCGGGACGACCGTCGGGACCAGGCCGTGGGGGAGCGTGACCGCGACGAGGTCCTCGTACGTGCACATGCCCTGCACGTCCGCGGTGCCCGCGGCGTCGTCGACCGAGATCACCCCCGTCAGGCCCGACGCGTCGAGACCCGGCCCGGGAGACGGGCGTCTGGGGCGGAACAGGTTGGTCGTCCGCTTCGCCAGGCGCAGCGGACGATCGGGCTCGACGGCGGCGGAGGAGCGCACCAAGGCAGCCACGGCCTGTTCATGCTGGTGCTCACCACGGACGGCAGTGTTCGCGGAGGCTGACACCTCACCCACTGTAGGACGGGCTGGCGGACCCGCCACCGGTGAGCGGGATCACACGGCTCCTCGACGGTCGCGCGAGGTCGGGAGAAGCAGAAGAGGCCCCTCGCGCGAACGCGAGGAGCCTCTTCCCGTGGGGTGAGTAACGGGACTTGAACCCGCGACCCCCTGGACCACAACCAGGTGCTCTACCAGCTGAGCTATACCCACCACGGCCTGCTCGGGTTCCGAGGAACCGTTCTAGCAGCCGTCGAAAAGTGTACCTGGTTTCTGAGGGCTCTCAGGACAGGTTTCCGGTGCCGGTCCCGGTCGGGGCGGGACCGAGGTCCGTGGCAGGGCTCTCGGCCGCCGCGTCGGTCCCGGCGAAGGGCGACTTCCCGAGCGTCGTCCCGACCGACGTCTCCTTGATCCGCTCGGCGATCGCCTTCGCGGTCCGGGAGTCCGTGCCGGGCTGCGGCACGAAGAGCGCCTCACGGTAGTAGCGCAGCTCGTCGATGCTGTCGAGGATGTCGCCCAGCGCCCGGTGCCCGCCCGTCTTGGCGGGCGACGCGAAGTACACGCGCGGGTACCAGCGGCGTGCGAGCTCCTTGATCGAGGACACGTCGACGATCCGGTAGTGCAGGTGACCCACGAGCTCGGGCATGTCCCGCTCGAGGAACGTCTTGTCCGTGCCGACCGAGTTCCCCGCGAGCGGAGCCTTGCCGGGCTCGGGGACCCAGGTCCGGATGTAGTCGAGCACGCGGGCCTGCGCGTCGGCCATGGTCGTGCCGCCGGGCAGCTCCTCGAGCAGACCCGACGTGGTGTGCATCTCGCGGACGAAGTCACCCATCTGCTCGATCGCCTCGGCGGGTGGCGTGATGAGGACGTCGACCCCCTCGCCCAGGACGTTCAGCTCGGAGTCGGTGACGACGGCGGCGACCTCGATGAGCGCGTCGGCGCCCAGGTCGAGGCCGGTCATCTCGCAGTCGATCCACACGATGCGGTCGTTGGTGTTCACAGGGCTCACGCCCACAGCCTAGGCCGTGAGGGACGACACGGCGGCCCGCCCTGCGAGCCGGACGGGCCCGACCTACGGTCGAGGTGGACCCGGGGGCACCCGTTCCCGGGTGCTCCACCACGACGAGAAGGAGACATCCATGGCTGACACCGACCTGGCAGGCCGTCGCGTCCTGGCGATCGTGACCAACTACGGCGTCGAGCAGGACGAGCTGGTGGTGCCGGTCGAGCACCTGCGCTCCGCGGGCGCGGAGGTCGACGTCGCGGCCGTCACGAGCGACGTGATCGAGACCCTCGTGGGCGACCAGGACCCTGGTGCGACCGTCGAGCCCACGCTCCGGCTGCAGGACGTCGACCCGGCCGGCTACGACCTGCTGCTCGTGCCCGGGGGGACGCTCAACGCCGACTCGCTGCGGCTCGAGGGGAAGGCGATCGAGGCGGTGCGGTCCTTCGCCACCTCGGGTCGACCGGTCGCCACGATCTGCCACGGCCCGTGGGCGCTCGTCGAGGCGGACGTGCTCGCCGGCAAGACCCTCACGTCCTACCCGTCGCTGCGCACCGACGTCCGCAACGCGGGCGGCTCCTGGGTGGACCGCTCGGTCGTGACCGACGACACGGGCGGCTGGGTCCTCGTGACGTCGCGCACCCCCGACGACCTGCCCGACTTCCTGCGCGAGGTCGACGCGGCCGTGCGTGCGAGCGCCCCGCGCCCCTGACGGCCCGGGCCTCACCCGGACGGCGCGTCGCGGGCAGCGCGAAGGCCCTGACTCCCCGTGCGGGGAGGTCAGGGCCTTCGTCGTGCGGGTGCCCGGCGTGGAGCCGGGGAGCCGGGCCGGTTCATGCGGTGTCGCGGGGCCGGCGTGCCTCGCGGGTGTGCTCGGGCAGTCGCGTCGTCGTCCGACGCAGGTTCCTGCGGCGGAGGGTCTGCTCCTGGAGCTGTTCGCGCCGACCGAGGTCGGCGACGTCGAACATGAGCTGTGGATGCATGGTGGTGTCTCTCGTGACGTCGGATTCGTGGACCTGGCCGGGTCCTCCACCGCCCGGTACGGACCGGACGGGCGCCACCGCGGTGATGGGGGCCACACTTCCACCTCCTCGCCGAGCGGCGCACCCCTTTTTCTCCCTAGGCTCCTGGGATGAACCACGACGACGAGGCGCGCGACGCCCGAGGTGACGTGAGCACGGGGGAGAGCGCGCCGTCGGGCACGGGCGAGGTGTGGCGTGCGCGGCTCGTCGCCGCGCTGCCCGGACTGGTCCTGATCGTGATCGGTGTGCTGGGCTTCCTGGTCGTCTACGACTCGGTGCGCGAGCGGGAGGACCTCTGGTTCGCCGACGACGTGGTCCTGGGCTGGATGGTCGCGCACCGCACCGCGACCGCGACCGCGGTCCTGACGTTCATCACGAACATCTTCGGGCCCGTGGTGCTGCCGATCGTCGTGGCCGCGGCCTGCCTGTGGTGGGGGCTCGCGACCAGGCGGTGGTGGGAACCGGGGCTGCTCGTGGGGGCCATGATCGCGTCGACGCTCACCTCGACCCTGCTCAAGATGCTCGTCGCCAGGCCGCGGCCCGACGAGTCCGACATGGTCGTCGCGGGCGTCGAGCACAGCTTCTCGTTCCCGTCGGGGCACACGATCGGCGCGGCGACCCTGGTGCTCGTCGGCGGGTACCTCGTGTGGCGGCAGTGGAAGGAGGGGCGGCAGCGTCGGCTCGTGTTCGTCCTGTGGGTCGTGGTGAGCGTGGTCGTGATCGTCGTGGTCGGCGGGAGCCGGCTCTACCTCGGGTACCACTTCGTGACCGACGTGCTCGCGGGCGCGAGCCTGGCCGTCGCGGTGCTCGGTGGCGTGGTCGTGATCGACCGGCTGCACGACCTCGCGCGCGACCGGCCGCGAGCGATCGCCGCGGCCTGAGCGCCGCCCGAGCCTCGCCCTGAGGGCTCCGCACGGGTGAATTCCGCACGGGGGCGGGCTGTGGACCAGCCAGTTCCCAGGGAAACGCTCGAGTTCTCTCCGGCCCTCGCGTCCGGTCCGAGGGTTGTGCACTACCTTGAGCGCGCACGACCGACCGCGCGCACCGGCTTCACGGCACCGCACGGCACGACCCGGAGGACGCGGTGATGGCGAAGAAGTCTGCTGGTGGAGCCCCTGGCCTGATCGCCCTGGTCGTCGGGGTCGCCGTCGCGTACTACGCGGTGACCTGGCCCTACCAGCTGGGGACCTGGATCGCGGTCGAGATGGGCGCCGGGCTGCCCTCGACGCAGCGGTCGGTCCTCGGGTGGGTCTTCGAGGTGCTCTACCTCGTGGTGCTCGCCCTGCTCGGAGGGCGGTGGCTGTGGGTGCGTCACCGCCGGACCGCCGGACCGCCGCCGTTCGACGAGGGCACGGCGGACCTCGTCCTCGCCATGATCGACGGCGCCGTCCCGCGCTCGGACGTCCGGGTGCCGGGCAGCGAGAAGGTCCGGCTCGTGCTCGACGGCGTCCGGCTCGTCGAGCCGCGGGGGCGCGCGGGGGCCAAGGTGCCCACGGCGGTCGGGCAGGGGACGCTGTTCGTGACCGACAAGGCCGCACGGTTCGTCGGGTCGGACGGGCGGGCGCGCGTCTGGAAGTGGGCCTCCGTCACCCAGGTCGTGCGGGGCGCCGACCACGTGCGCATCGACGTGGCGACCCGTGCCCTCGAGTGCGGGGTCGCGTTCCCGCGCGGGGCCGAGGTCGCGGGTGCCACCGCCGTCCTGTGGGCTACCCGCGCGGCGCAGGGGGCGAGCGCCGACGAGCTCGGTCAGATCGCCGAAGGGCTGCGGGAGACCGCACGGTCGGTCGAGCGACAGGCCGCCGCTCAGCCCGCGGCGCCCCGGCCGCTCTCGCAGCGTGCGCGCCTCACCGCCGTCGCCGCGGTCGCGGCGACGGCGCTCGTGTCGACCGGCGCGGTCGCGGTCGCGATCATGGCTTCGCCCGCCGCGGGCCCCGTGATCGAGGCCGACGCTGCCACGCGGATCGACCTCCTCGACGCGCCCGAGGTCGGGCTGGTCGAGGTCGACCCCGAGGTGGTCGCGGCGAGCGACGCCGTGACCGCCGACCCGGCCGACCTCGTGCGCTTCGACGACGCGGTGGTGGGGGCGGGCGCCGAGACCGCGCTCGCCACGCTCGAGGTCAAGGGCCGCGCCCCGAAGACCGGGTACGACCGTGAGCAGTTCGGGCCCGCGTGGGCCGACACCGACCGCAACGGCTGCGACACCCGCAACGACCTGCTGCGGCGCGACCTGACCGGCGAGACCTTCAAGCCCGGCACGCAGAACTGCGTCGTGCTCACCGGAACCCTCGCCGACCCGTACACCGCGACGACCATCGCGTTCCAGCGGGGGAGCGCGACCTCGAGCGCGGTCCAGATCGATCACGTCGTCGCCCTGTCCGACGCCTGGCAGAAGGGTGCGCAGCAGCTCGACGCCGAGACCCGGAAGAGGTTCGCGAACGACCCGCTCAACCTGCTCGCCGTCGACGGGCCGGCCAACCAGGCCAAGGGCGCGGGCGACGCCGCGACCTGGCTCCCGCCGAACCGCGCCTACCGCTGCGAGTACGTCGCGAGGCAGGTCGCGGTCAAGGCCGCCTACGGACTGTGGGTCACGCAGGCCGAGCGCGACGCGATCGCGCGCGTCCTGTCGGACTGCCCGGGGCAGCTCCTCCCGACCGGTGACGGCGCCTACGCGGCCCAGGCGGCGCTCGAGCCCGCCGGCGACCCGGTGGTCCCGGTCGTGCCCGTGCCGGTCCCGGCGCCCGGGCCGGATCCCGTGGTGGTCCTTCCCGACCCGGCGCCCGTCGTGGTTCCCGACCCGGTGCCGGTCCCGCCGGCCCCGGCCCCTGCTCCGGAGCCCGAGCCCGCCCCGGTCGACGTCTACTACCAGAACTGTGACGCGGTGCGGGCTGCGGGGGCGGCCCCGATCGTCGACGGCGACCCCGGGTTCCAGCGCAAGTTCGACCGTGACGGGGACGGGGTCGGGTGCGAGTAGAGGATTCTAAAGAACCCTTGCGCAAGGCTTCTTTAGAGCTGTAGCGTGCGGACATGACGCTCACGTCCGACGACGACGCTCATCCGCCCGCGCACGTCCCCGTGCCGGCGCAGCGCGAGGCGATCACGACCTCCGACCCGGAGCGCATCCGCGCCCTGGCGCACCCGCTGCGCCTCGCGATCCTCGACCTGCTCGACGACGAGGGACAGGCCACCGCGACGCGCTGCGCCGAGGTCACGGGGGAGTCGGTCGCGAGCTGCTCGTTCCACCTGCGCATGCTCGCCAAGTACGGGTTCGTCGAGCCCGCCGAGAGGATCGGCCGCGAGAAGCCGTGGAAGCCCGTGGGCTCGAGCCGGAACTCTCGGTACGACCCCGAGCAGCCCGGGTCGCTGCGGGCCACGGGGGAGCTCGCGCGCATGGTCGTCGACCGCGAGGCGGCTCGCGTCAAGGACTGGATCGACAGCGCGGCCCACGAGTCGCCGGAGTGGGTGCTGGCCTCGCTGATGACCAAGAGCTCGTTCTGGGCCACGGCGGAGGAGCTCGACGAGCTCTCGCGTGAGCTCGAGAGGATCACCGACCGCTTCGAAGGGCGCTGGGCTCACCCCGAGCTGCGGCCCGAGGGCGCACGGCCCGCGCGGTTCTTCGGCGTCGTCAACGCGGACCCGGCCGCCCCGGGGGCTCGGGCCGACGAGCCCCGCTCATGACCACGGACGCCGGGGCGGTGCCCGTCGAGCGCGCCCTGCGCACGCGCCCCTTCGCGTTCCTGACGGTCGCATGGGGCTTCACCAACTTCGCGGACTCGGTGCTCGCGATCATCTTCGCGGTCTGGGTCAAGGACCTCACCGGCTCGAACGGGACCGCGGGCCTGGTGTTCGCGGCCCTGGGCCTTCCCGCGCTCGTCTCGCCGCTGCTCGGCCAGGTCGCGGACCGTGTCTCGCGCCGGCGCATGATGGTCGTCGCCTACCTCGTCGGCGCGGTCTCCCTGCTCGCGCTCTTCGCGGTCCGGGGCCCTGACCAGGTCTGGTTGATCTTCGTCGTCACGGTCCTCTACTCGGGGATCGGGTTCGTGACGGCCGCGGCCCAGTCGGGGCTCGTCCGCGACCTGCTGCCCGACGAGGCGCTCGGGCCGGCGAACGGGCGCCTCACGACGATCGACCAGACGTTCCGGCTCGTCGTGCCCGTCGTCGGCGCCGGGGTCTACGTCGCGGTCGGGCCGCTGCCGCTCGTCGTCGCGGCCGTCGTCGCGTTCGTGGTCGCGGCGTTCTTCGTCTCGCGCATCGTGCTGGTCGAGACGCCCCCGACCCCGCTGGCGGAGCGTGAACCGTTCCTCGCCGAGGTCACGGCGGGTTTCCGTCACCTGGTCCGTACCGCGCCGCTCGGTGTCCTGACGGTCGCGCTCGCGGTCGCGTTCGGGGCTGTGGGAGTGCTCAACGCGGTGAGCTTCGCGATCATCGAGAACGGCCTGGGGCTGGGCCCCGAGATGCTCGGACCGATCGTGAGCGTCCAGGGCGTCACGGCGATCGTCGCCGGGCTCACGGCGGCCCGCATGATCGGACGGATCGGGTCGCAGCGTCTGGTCGCGCTCGCGCTCGCGCTCGTGACGCTCGGCATCCTGCCCGCGCTGGGCACGAACCTCGCGGCGATCGTCGTGGGCATGGGCGCGATCGGGCTGGGCGTGACGTGGGCGATCGTCGGCTTCGTGACCGAGCGCCAGCTCAAGACCCCGGCCACGCTCCAGGGACGGACGTCGGCCGCGACGAACATGCTGCTCAACGTCCCGCAGCTCGTCATGACCGTGGTCGCGGCGGGCGCCGTCGGGGTCCTGGACTACCGCGTGCTCGTGGGCGTGACCGCTGCCGGGCTCGCTGCCTCGGCGCTGCTCGCCCTCACGGGTCCGCGCGCGACGACAGGGGAGGACGTCGCGGCGCGGTCCGGGGCGCCCGCGTCAGGTGCGGACGAGCCGAGCGCACCCGCGCAGCCGTAGCCGAGCATCCGCCCGGCGCCGGCCGCCTCGCGGACGGTCCCACGCCCGTCGCGCGGGTGCGGGAGTCTCGGCCGAGGTGTCACAGGCGAGGTCCGGCCGGTGTCTACATGTCGACGGACGACCCGTCGACGACACCAGGGAGAAGCCATGACCACCGAAGCCAGGATCCCCACCAGAGAGGTCACCGGCGCGTACGGGGCGCTCGTGAAGCTCGCCGCCCGCAAGATGCTGGGCCACGTGCCCGCCTCGCTCGGGGTGCTGTGGCACCACCAGGGCGTCCTGAAGGGCGCCCTGCGGATCGGTCGCAAGGTCGACGCGTGGGACGCGCTCGACCGGGAGCTCGCGACGTACGCAGCCATGGCGGCGGCCGCGACGGTCGGCTGCGGTGCGTGCCTCGACCTCAACTACTTCCTGGCGCACGGCCACGGGCTCGACGCCGCGAAGGTCCGGGAGGTGCCGCGCTGGCGGGAGTCGTCGGTCTTCACCCCGCGCGAGCGCCGGGTCATGGAGTACGCGCAGGCCGCGAGCCTGACCCCACCTGCCGTGACCGACGAGCTGTCCGACGCGCTCCTGGCCGACCTCGGGCCTGCTGCCCTGGTCGAGCTCGCGGCGCGGGTGGCGTTCATGAACATGTCGGCCCGCATGAACGTCGCGCTCGGCATCCGCTCCGACGAGTTCGCGGCGGCCTGCGGGCTTCCCGCGCTCGCCGTGCCGTCGGCCTCGCAGGGCGCTGAGTAGGCTCGTGCAGGTGGCAGATGTCGCGCGCGTGGCCGACGACGACCCGTTCGTCGTCCATCGGAGGCTGCTCTTCACCATCGCCTACGAGATGCTGGGCTCGGCGGGTGACGCCGAGGACGTCCTGCAGGAGTCGTGGCTGCGGTGGGCGGCGTCCGACCGGTCCGAGGTCCGTGAGCCCCGCGCCTACCTCGTCCGGGTCGTGACCCGACAGGCGCTGAACCACCTCCGCACGGTGGCCCGTCGCCGCGAGGAGTACGTCGGCGAATGGCTCCCGGAACCGGTGCTGACCGGCCCCGACGTGGCGGACGACGTCGAGCTCGCGGAGAGCGTCTCGATCGCGATGCTCACCGTGCTCGAGACGCTCGGGCCGTTCGAACGAGCGGTGTTCGTCCTGCGCGAGGTGTTCGACGTCCCGTACGCGGAGATCGCGGAGACCGTCGGGAAGTCGCCGACCGCCGTGCGGCAGATCGCTCACCGCGCCAAGGGGCACGTCGCCGCGCGGCGGCCCAGGGTGCACGTCGTCCGCAGCGAGCACGAGGAGGTCGTGGCCCGGTTGGTCTCCGCGCTCAACTCGGGGGACGTCGACGGTCTTCTGAGCGTCCTCGCGCCGGACGTGGTCTCGGTCGCCGACGGCGGCGGCAAGGCACGCGGCGCGGCCCGGCGACCGATCGTCGGGGCGCAGCGGCTGGCGCGATACCTCGTGGGAGGGATGGCGAAGGCCGGTGGATCGCTGGTCGCTGCGCCGACCCGGGTCAACGGCCGGGCGGGGATCCGGATGGAGCTGGACGGGCGGCTCGTCGGCGTGGCGAGCCTCGTCGTGGTCGGCCGCCGCGTGACGGAGGTGTACACGACGGCGAACCCCGACAAGCTCGGCTGGCTCGACACAGGGGTCGACCTGGGCCGGTGACCCGGCCGGCGCCCGCAGCACGAGGGCACCAGCCGGACCGCGCCGGGCACGCCGGGCACGTGGCCCGAGGGTGAACTCACCCGACGCGTCGCCCCCCGGCGACGCACCCGGCGGCGAGTGGGCGCGCGCTCACCGGAATCGCGGCGTGCGACGGCTACTGTCTCCCGGATGGACTCGACACCACGCAGCACCTCGACACGGCGCACGACCTGGCAGGACCTCCCGCCACGGGTGCGCGAGGACGTCGAGGACGTCCTCGGCGGCGAGGTGGTCGAGGCCGTGAGCCAGGCCCCAGGGGCCTCGTCGGTGAGCGCGGACCGCGTGCGCACGGCCGGGGGAACCAGGGCGTTCGTCAAGGCCGTGAGCCGGTCGCACGACGCCGTCGCCCACGACCTGCTGCGCCGCGAGCTCGACGTGCTGCGCCGCCTGCCCGACGCGGCGCCCGCGC
The DNA here is from genome assembly GCF_059651515.1 of Oerskovia sp. 140933. Taxonomy (NCBI): domain Bacteria; kingdom Bacillati; phylum Actinomycetota; class Actinomycetes; order Micrococcales; family Cellulomonadaceae; genus Oerskovia; species Oerskovia sp. 140933. The sequence goes on along the minus strand of NZ_JAMXIO010000001.1, from coordinate 194,360 downwards.
CGCGCCTCCTCGGGGCGCACGACTCCGACGAGTGGGTCGCTCTCGTCATCGAGGACGTCGACGGTCGCCGCCCGACCCTGCCGTCCGAGCGTCGGGAGCTCATCGCGGTGCTCGGTGCGCTGTTCGAGCAGCCCGTGGTGCGTGCCCACGGTGCCTCGCCGTTCCCCGACGCGGCCCCCGAGCTCGCGCACACCTTCGCCGGCTGGTCCCGGCTGCGGGCCGACGACGCCCTGTCGACGCTGCCGTCCTGGGCAGCCGACCACCTCGACGAGCTCGAGGCGCTCGCGGCCGGGGCCGCCCGGGCGGTGCACGGCGACCGGCTCGTCCATCTCGGACTGCGCGTGGACGACGTGCTGATCGACGCGTCCGCCCGGGTGTGGGTCGTCGACTGGTGCTCGGCCGCGACGGGGGCCCGCTGGCTCGACGGCCTCACGCTGCTCCTCGACGCGCGCGCCGGGGGCAGCACGGTCGACGTCGACCGGATCGTGTCGTCCCACCCGTTGTTCCGGGAAGCAGCGCGCGACGACGTCGACGCGTTCCTCGCGGGACTCGCGGGGTACTTCCTCGACGCGGCACGGCAGCCCGCCCCGCTGGACCAGCCGACCCTGCGCGCTCTGCAGCGCAACCAGGGGGTCGCCGCGATCGAGTGGCTCGAGCAGCGGCGGGCATGATCAGCGGGGTGCGGGCGGGCGCAGGTCACCCGTTCCAGGGGACCTCGACGTCGAGCACCCAGGTCACCCCGAAGCGGTCCGTGAGCATGCCGTACAGCGGGGACCACTGAGCCTCCGCGAGCGGCACGAGGGTCGTGGCGCCGTCGGCGAGCCCGTCCCAGCAGCGGCGCAGCTCGTCGGGGTCCGTGCCGCGGACGGACACGAAGACCGGCATGACGCCGGGGTCGTGGCGCGTGTGCGAGGGGACGTCATAGGCCATGACGCGGAACCCGGCGTCGGAGGTGACCTGGCCCCACATGATCTGGTCCGCCTCGGCGGGATCGGTCACGGCGTGCGCCTCGGCGTAGGTCACGGCGGCGAGGTCCCCGCCGAAGACCGACCGGTAGAAGGCCAGGGCGTCGCGGGCGTCGCCGCGGAAGTTCAGGTGCGTCGTGGTGGTGATGGTCATGTCGGCTCCTCGGGCGGTTCGTTCGCGGGGCTCGTGCCCCGTCGGGGACCACTGTGCCGATCCATGAGGTCAGTTCCTGTCCTCATGGTTCGTAGCATGGGGACATGAACCAGCCCGCCGACACCGCGACGCGGCTGCTCGCGCTGCTGTCGCTGCTCCAGGCACGCCGCGAGTGGCCGGGGCCGGTGCTCGCCGGGCGGCTGGGGGTCAGCCTGCGTACGGTGCGCCGCGACGTGGAGCGTCTGCGCGACATGGGCTACGAGATCACGGCCGGGCGAGGGTCGATCGGCGGGTACCGCCTGGACTCCGGCGCGGAGCTGCCGCCGTTGCTGCTCGACGACGACCAGGTCACGGCCATCGCCGTGGCGCTACGGGCCGTGCCGCTGGCGGGGGCGGGTGTCGACGAGGCGGCCGGGCGGGCGCTCGCCACGATCCGCCGCGTCATGCCCTCTCGGCTGCGTCACCGCGTGGACGCGCTGCAGTTCACGACGCTCACCGCCGACGCGCCCGCGAACCCGGCCGGTACGGCGGACGTGACGGACGACCTCGTGCTGCTGTCGACCGCGATCCGTGCGCGCGAGGTCGTGCGCTTCGACTACACCGCGGAGGCCGTCACCCGGGCGGGCGTCGAGGGCGCAGCAGCCACCGCCGACCTGCTGCGACCGCCCCGGCGGGCCGAGCCGCACCACCTCGTGGCCTCGCGGGGGCGCTGGTACCTCGTGGCGTGGGACCTGGGGGTCGCGGACTGGCGGATCTTCCGGGTCGACCGCATGGCCCTGCGCGCGCACACCGGTCCACGGTTCACGCCCCGGACGCTCCCCGGGGACAACGTCCGGGAGTTCGTCGCGGCACGCTTCAAGGGGGGGTCCGCGAACGACTGGCCGTGCCGCGGGAAGGTGGTCGTCGACCTTCCCGCCCGGGCCGTGGCGCCGTTCGTGGAGGACGGCGTCGTCGAGGACCTGGGCCCGGACCGGTGCAGCGTCGAGGTGGGCTCGTGGTCGTGGGTCGCCTTGGCTGTGCTGCTCGGACGCTTCGAGGCCGACGTGCACGTGCTGCAGCCGGACGAGCTCCGGGTGGCGTTCGGGGAGCTCGCCCGGCGGTTCCAGCGGGCCTCGGAGCCCGGCGACCGACCTCGGTGACCCGCGTGGCACCGCGACCTCAGTCGTCGAACCCGCGCGCCCGCAGGGCCTCGCCCAGCGCGTCGGCCTGCCGCATCGAGCCCACGACGAGCGGCACCGCGAAGGCCCGGACGTCGCGCTCGCGGCCGCGGGCCCGCTGGGCGTCGCGGACGCGACCGGCGAGGTCGGCGATCACGGGCACGCTGCGCAGCGCGAGGGCCAGCACCAGCGCGATGCGCTCGACGTCCACACCCACGCGCGCCAGGGGCGAGAGTCCGCGCTCGATCGCCGCGAGCAGGTCGCTGACCCGTGTGGTGCACGTGACGAGCCCCGCGAGCGCCACGAGGACCACGAGCCGCGTGCTGAGCACCGCGGCGGAGGTGAGGTCCATGAGCCACCACTGGAGCGCGAAGACGACGGGCAGGAACATGCGCAGGGGACGCACCTGGCCCCACGCGGCGCGGGGCCCGAGGCCGGCGAGCGCGTAGAGCCCCGTGACCACGAGGGTCGCGGTCCCGACGCCCGCGGGGGAGCGGACGAGCAGCAGGGCGAGCGAGCAGAGCATGAGCGCGGCGAGCTTGGGCCCGGCGGGGGCGCGGTGCAGCAGCGAGCGCCCGACGACGTAGGCCCCGGCCGCGTGGCTCGTCGCCCGGTGCGGTGTGGTCGTCGGCGCACCGGTCACGGTCGCTCGTCCAGGAGCCGGCGGTAGTACGCGATCGCGGGGGCGGGTTCGTCGTCGGCCACGACCTGCCCGTCGTCGATCACGAGGACGCGGTCGTAGCCCGCCATGAGGTCGAGGTCGTGCGAGACGAGCACGACCTGCTGCGGGATCTCGGCGAGCAGCGCGGCGACGCGGCGCGTGTTGCGCAGGTCGAGCAGGGTCGTGGGTTCGTCGGCGACCACGAGCCGCGGGGAGGTCACGAGCACCGACGTGAGCGCGAGGAGCTGCTTCTGCCCGCCGGAGAGCAGGTGGGCGGGGTGGTCGGCGTGCCCGTCGAGGCCGTGGCGGGCGAGCCAGTCCGTGACGAGCCGGTCGCGCGCGGGACGGTCGTGCTCGCCGCGGCGCAGGGAGTAGGCGACGTCCTCGGCGACGGTCGGCATGACGATCTGGGCGTCGGGGTCGGAGAACACGAAGCCCACGCGCCGGCGGACCTGGCCGCCCGAGCGCCGGGTGTCCAGGCCGTCGACGCGGACGGTCCCACGCGTGGGCAGGACGAGCCCGTTGAGCAGCCGAGCCAGGGTGCTCTTGCCCGACCCGTTGGCCCCGACGACCCCGATGCGCCGCTCCGTGAGGTCCACGGTGATCCCGCGCAGCACGTCGCGCTCGCCCAGGCGCACGTGCACGTCCTCCAGCCCGACGACGCAGCCCACCTCGGGCGGCGCGGTCGTCTGATCCTGTGCTCCCGTCGCTGCCGTTGTCCGCATGCTCGTCCCTCTCATCGGACCACCTCGAACAGGGCGCTCACTCCCAGCCCGCCGCCGACGGCTGCGGCAGCGAGCCCGAGCGAACCCGCCGGTGCGCCCGAGCGCACGAGCCGCGAGAACAACCGCACGACCGACACGGCCCCGCTCGCGCCCCACGGGTGACCCAGGGCCAGGGCTCCGCCGTCCGCGCAGAGGCGTGCGTCGTCGTCGGGCAGGGAGAGGGCGTCCATGAAGGCCAGGACCTGGGCCGCGAACGCCTCGACGAGCTCGATCGCGGCGAGGTCGTCGATGCCTCGGCCGGTGCGCGCGAGCAGCTCCCGCACGGCCGGGACGGGCCCCCACCCGGGCAGGCGCGGGTCCGACCCGCGTGTCACTCCGTGCACGAGCCGCAGGCCCGGCAGGCCCAGCCTCGCCCGCACGTGCTCGGGCACGACCGCGACGACCGCCGCCCCGTCGCTGATCGGGCTCGCGTTGCCCGCCGTCACCGCGCCGCCCGGTGTGAACGCCGACGGCAGGCGCGCGAGCAGCGCGGGGTTCAGCGCCCGGGCGCGCTCGTCGCGTGCGAGGTCGCCCACCGCGACGGCCTCGGCGTCGAAGCGGCCCGCCGCGTGAGCCGCCAGGGCGCGTGCGTGCGAGCGGACGGCGTAGGCATCCTGGCGCTCGCGGCCGATGCCGCGTGCGTGGGCCAGGGCGTCGGCCGCGGCCCCCATGTCGGGGTCGCCGTACTCGGGCGGGGTGAAGGGCGCGCGGTCGTACGGGATCGGGGGAGCGGTCGAGCCTCTTCGGGGGCGGCGCGCGCGCAGGGGCGCGGTCGACGGGCTCTCGACGCCGCCCGCCAGGACCAGGTCTCCCTCGCCCGCGCGGACCCCGTGGGCCGCGAGGAGGATCGCGGCCAGCCCGCTGCCGCACTGACGGTCGACCGTGACGCCCGGGACCTGCTCGGTGAGCGGTCCCGCGGGGTCGTCGAGCGCGGCGGCCAGCACTGCGACCCGCGCCAGGTTCCCGCCCGGTCCCGTGCAGTTGCCGAGCGCGACGTCCTTGACGGTCAGGCCGTGGCGCGTCGGCAGGTCGGCGAGGGCCGACGCGAGGACGGGCGCCGCGAGGTCCGCCGCGCCGACGTCGGCGTGCCCGTGGCCCGTCGTCCCGATCCACGTGCGCCGGGCCGCGACGATCACGGGGGTGCTGTCGGCGCTCACCGCAGCGCCTCGTACGCGGGGCCGCCGGACAGCAGGGCTTCGCTGATCGCGCCGCGTGCAGCCTTGCCCGACGGCGTCCGCGGCAGCTCGCGCACGCCGTACCAGCGCCGCGGGCGCTGGGCCGTGGAGAGCGAGGCCCGGGCGACCCGTTCGAGGTGGGCGCGCAGCCCAGGCCGGTCGGCGCACTGGACCACGGCCGTCACGACCGCGCCCAGGCGGCGGTGCGGGGTCCCCACGACCACGACGTCCTCGACGCCCGGGATCGCGCGCAGCACGACCTCGACGTCCTCCGGGACCACGGTCGCGCCCCCCGTGAGGATGGCACCGTCACCGCGCCCCCGCAGGACCAGCGGGGCGCCCCGCTCGCCGGGTCCGGGGACCTCGGCGAGGTCGCCCACGGTGCACCACTCGCCGTCGCGGCGGAACGGGCCGGTCGCGTGCGCGAGGTAGCCGTGCGCGACCCACGGCGAGCGGACCCACACCTCGCCGAGCGTCGCGCCGGGCAGCTCGCGTACCTCGACCTCGACGCCCGGGAACGGGTGCAGACCCGTGCCGTCGGCGTCGATCGCGACGAACGACAGCTCGACCGCTCCGTAGTACGTCACGACGCCAACTCCCGCGCGTGCCGCGCGCTCGCGCACGTCCGTGGGCAGCGAGGCGCCGCCCACGACGGCGGTCCGCAGACTGCTCGGCGCGCCCGCCTCGATCGCGTCGAGGATCGGTTCGAGCGCCGAGGGGACGAGGTGCACGACGTCGGAGGTCGCCAGAGCCGTCGTGATCGCAGCGTCCCCCGTGGCGAGCTGGACGCACGCGCCCGTCGCGAGCGCGTGCACGGCCGCGAAGCAGTACAGGGACGACGCGAGCGGGCCGGGCACCAGCACGGTGTCCTCGGGCCGGGTGCCCGTGAGGCGGTTCGTCGCCTCGAACGACCCCACCCACGAGCCCCGCGTGCGGACCACCGCGCGCGGACGACCCGTGCTGCCCGACGAGAACCCGGCCCACGCGAGATCCGCGGCCGAGGGCTCGGGGTGAGCGACGTCGTCGGGCCCGCCCGGGGTGCTCAGCGGGGTCAGCGCGTCCAGCGCGGTGCCGCGCGGGAGCGGGACCTCGACGAAGCCCGCCGGGGCGATGGTCCGCAGGACCTCGGCGCGCTGGGCCCGCGACCACGAGTGGTCGCAGACCAGGGGGGTGGCTCCCGCGAGGTCGACCGCGAGGAGGGCCGTGAGGAGGTCGACCGGGTCGGGCAGCGAGATCGCGACGACGTCGCCCACGACCGTCCCGGTCGCCCGCAGGAACTCCGCGCCCGCCACGACGTCCGCGGCGAGGGCTCGGTAGGTGCGGGAGCGTTCCGGTGAGCGCAGCGCGCAGCGACCCCCTGCGGAGCTGCGGGCGTGCGCGATGACGGTGCGGGCGACGGGCATGAGGGGATCGTAGGTCGATCAGGCCGCGGGGCTCGCGGCGGACCGCTGCTCGGTGGAGCGTCCGGGGCTCTGGGGGCGGCGCAGCGGCGAGGCCGCGGGGTAGGCGCGGACCACGCCGACCGTGACCGAGGCCGCGATCACGGCCTTGAGGAGGTCGCCCGGGAGGTACATGAGCGACCCGGTCGCGACGGTCTGGAGCGGGAAGCCCGTGACGAGCGCCTGGAGCGGGATGCCCAGGGCGTACATGACGAGCATGCCGCCCACGACGCTCGCGACCAGGACCCGCCAGAACGTCAGGGTGCGGAAGCGCTCGACGATCAGGCCGACGACCGCAGCGCCCGCCACGAACCCGATCAGGTAGCCGACCGACGGGCCCACGAAGACCGCGGGGCCGCCGCGGCCGCCCGACAGGAGCGGGAGGCCCGCCGCGACCAGGGCCAGGAACGTGAGCATCGCGAGCGCGCCGCGCCATGCGCCGAGGAGGGCGCCGGCGAGCATGACGCCCAGGGTCTGGAGCGTGATCGGGACCGCGTTGCCGAACAGGGCCAGCGAGCCGGGCATGCCGAGGACCGCGGTCAGTGCGGCAAAGGTCGCGATGCGGGCTGCGTCGGCGGCGGTGATGCGCCAGCGGGAGGTCGCGGAGGTCTCGGAGCCCGCACTGCGGGGTACCGGCTCGTGCGACACCGGTGCGTCGGGGTGCTCGCTCGCGGGGACGTCAGCGGGCAGTTCTGCGGGCAGGTCGGTGCGCACTGCGCGGGCCACGGGGTCTCCTCGGGAAGGGCGTGAGGTGCCGGGTGGCACGTGTCCACTCTTGTCGCGGACAGGGGGCCGGTGCGTCGGTGCCACGAATCAGGGAGAGCAGCGTGCGTTGGCGGAAGTCGACAACCGGTTGGAGGAAACCTCCAACCAGATCCCTTCGTGGGGGTCCCGGCTTGAGGAATCGTCCCGGCGCGGGTCTAGGGGCGGAGGTGGCGACGCCCCGCGACCTGCTGGGCCACCAGCGCGATCGCCGCACCGACTCGCCTGCGCAGGTATCGCTCCTCGGTCACGGTCCAACGGGGCGAGCAGTCGTCCTGCCCGACGAGCCACGGGATGCACGCCACGGTGAGCCGCGGCGAGGCAGTCCTCGGGGCTCGTCCACGTGAGCACCCTGCCGCTGCGCGTCGCGACGACGTCGCCGCCGTCGGCACCCTCACCCCACCACAGGGTCGTGGACCTGTCGTTGCGCACCACCTCGAGAACGTAGCCGGACAGAGGGCCGGCTGATGCTGTGCTCATACCGGCATCCTGCCCCCTCGACGGGGCAGGATGCGCTCGTCGATGTGCGTGGTCGTCCGGACGCACCCCGTTCCCGGTCGGGACGGCCCCGGGGTGGGGTGTGTCGTTCGCGCAGTCACCACAATTGTTGCGACGACGCGAACAACGCACCCCACCCCCGGGGAGCCGGACGCGGTGCGACGACCCGCCCTACTTCTTCTCGTGCAGCAGCCCGAACTCGCTGAGCAGCTCTCCGATCTCGGTCGCGTCGATCCTGCGCAGCAGGCGGTTGCGCAGGATGCCGGGGCCGGGGATGTGCAGCTCCTCGCCGTCGCGCAGGCGTGTGGTCGCGGCGAGCAGCTTGCGCACGTCGTAGGTCGAGTTGAAGACCTCGGGCACGCCCCGCTCGATCCCGAGGAGCTGGTAGGCCGCCTCCATGCCGGTGCGCACCGAGTACTCGGTCGTGAAGATCGTGTCGCGCGTGGTCTCGGCGAACTGGCCGATGAACGCGAAGTTCACGGCCCCCTCGGGGACGACGTCCGGGCGGTCGCCTGCCCGGCGGGGCAGGAAGAACGAGGTCACGTACGGCATCATGACGGGTACCGTCATGGCACCCGTCGCCGCGAGCTCGGGGATCTCCTCGACGGGAACGCCCAGGTGGTAGAGCCACTCCTGCGTGATCTCCTCGCCCGTGCACTCCTGCATGGGCTTCTTGACGAAGTCCCCGGGGGTGTCGACGAACAGCGAGTAGACCCAGGCCACGATCTGGTCCTTCGGCTGCTGCTTGAAGTGCGGCTGCCGGTTGACCGTCCAGCTCATGAGCCAGGCCGAGTCGCGCACGGTCACGATCCCGCCCGTCACGACGCCGCCGCTGAACGGGTCGCGCTTGGCGATCTTCTGGATGTACTCCGGGATGCGGGCGTCGAGCGTGGTGACGGTCGCCGACTCCCACTTGCTCTCGGGGATGTTGGTGCAGAACACCTCGGGGCGACCGAACGACGGGTCGCGCCGGGCGATGTTCTTCCACAGGTCCCAGGCCGGGGCCGGGCCCTCGTCGAGCTTCGCGGCGGTGTGGTGGTCACCGTCGTCGGAGTTCTCGGTGAGCGAGCCGATCGTGGTGAGCACCAGGTCGTCCTCGCCCAGGTCGACGCCGCCCTCCTCGCCGTCCTTGATCCAGTGGATCCGCGTCGCGAGCTTGCGCTCGGGCGTGATGTCGAAGTCGATGTCGGTGACCTCGGTCTGGAAGTGGAACGTCACGCCCTGGTCGATGAGCCAGCGGGTGAGTGGCAGCACGAGCGACTCGTACTGGTTGTACTTGGTGAACTTCAGGGCGCTGAAGTCGGGCAGCCCGCCGACGTGGTGCACGAACCGGTGCAGGTACAGCTTCATCTCCAGGGCGCTGTGCCACTCCTCGAACGCGAACATGGTGCGCCAGTAGAGCCAGAAGTTGCTCGCGAGGAAGTCCTTGCCCAGGACCTCGTTGATCCGCTTGCCCTCCATCTCCTCGCGGGTCGCGAGGAAGAGCTTGACGAGGTCCTTCTGGGCCTTGTCGTTGAGGGTGAAGAGGCCGTCGGTGTGCGCGTCCTGCCCCTGCTTCTCGGTCACGCGCTGCAGGGAGAAGTTCGGGTCGTCCTTGTTGAGCCAGTAGAACTCGTCGAGGACCGACGCCCCGTCGATCTCGATCGACGGCACCGACCGGAAGAGGTCCCACAGACATTCCATGTGGTCCTCCATCTCTCGTCCGCCGCGCACGACGAATCCCTTCTTGGGCTCCCGGATGCCGTCGAGGGCGCCGCCCGGCAGCTTGAGGCGTTCGAGGATCGTGATCCGGCTCCCGGGGACCTGCCCGTCACGGATCATGAACGCCGCACCGGACAGGGACGCGAGGCCGGCGCCGACGAACCAGGCCGACTTCCTCTCCGCTCCCTCGGGCTTGCGCGGTCGCGCGAACGCCTCGTAGTTGCCGCTGCTGTAGAACATGTGCCATTCCCTTCATCGACGGATCTTCTGAAGTGGGTGCAGCACGGGCCGAGGCGGGATCTCCGCCCTCGGCCCGGACGTCAGGGGGTGGGGGCGGGGGCGACGGTCGCGAGGAACCCGCGGACGATCTGGCGCGCCTGCGCGTCGAGCTCGACCGAGGCGTCGCGGCTCGCGTGCGCGCCGGTCGAGGCCTGGGCGAGCAGCAGGTGGAGCACGGCGAAGACGCTGCGGGCCGCCCGGGAGGCGTCCTGCCCGACGGCGTCGGGCACCTCCACCGCTGGGCCGGGAGCGGTGCCCGGCGCACCGGGGGCGGGGCTCGCTGCCGCGACCAGCCGCTCGGCGATCCGCGCCTCGAGGCCTTCGACGAGGGCCAGTCCCTCGGTCCGGTACTTCTCCTCGGGGGAGCCGAACAACAGCTCGCGCTGGTGGGCCGCCGCGTTCTGCGCGTGCTTCGAGCTCTCGACGAGGATCGGGGCGACGAGCGCGACCACTGCGTCGGCCGGATCGGCGATCCCGGCCGACGCTCTCTCGCCGGCCGCGACAGCCTCGCGGAGGTGCTCGTTGTAGACCATGAGCAGCAGCTCGCCCTTGGACGCCGCGTACCGGAACAGGGTCCCGACGGCGACGTCGGCACGCTCGGAGATCTCCTGGGTCACGACGTGCTGGAAGTCGCGCTGGTCGAACAGCGTCGAGGCCGCCTCGAAGATGCGCTTCTCCTTCTCGCGCATCGCACGCTGGCGGCGCCCGGTCGGGGGAGTCGTGCGGAGCTCGTTCGCTGCTGCCGTGGCGATCACGACACCACCTCCTGGTGAGTGTGCTCATTTTTGAGCGTACTCCGCGAGGAGGGGCGTGCAACCGGGGGGAACGAGCCGTCACCGTGCGCATCAGGACGGGGCGATCTCCTGACGGTCAGCGGCTCGACCGGTGTCCGGGGACAGGTGTGTTGTTCGCGCAGCCACCACCATTGTGGTGGCTGCGCGAACAACACACCCCGCTCTCAGGGTGAGCCGGACGGGCGCGCCCGACGTGGGCGTCGCGCCACCCGTCGTACCAGGAGGGTCAGACCTCGCCGGGCATCGCCTTGCGGATCACGAGCCGCGTCCAGCCGCCGAGGTAGATGCGGTCGCCGTCGGCGACCTCGCGGCGCTGGCCGGCGGGGATCGGGTCGATGGGCAGCTCGCCGCCCGCAGGGCTGAGGTAGGTCCCGTTGGACGACTGGAGGTCCTCGACCCACCAGCGTTGTCCGTCGGTGTTGAGCTGGCAGTGGCGCCGCGAGACGCCGGTGTCGGCGCCGCAGTCGATCTGCGGGTGGATGTTGCGCGAGGCCGACGGACGTCCCACGAGCACGCTGCGCTCGCGCAGCACCACGAGCCCCGGCAGCCCGGCGGACGGCAGCGGGTCCTCGGCCTTCTGCGCCTGGTACCAGTCGGGATCGATCCACACCTCGACGACCCACTGGTCCTCGCCCGGCACGGGCGGGGTGGGCAGGTGCGTCCCGGAGCCCGACGGCGTCGCGCCCGTCCGCGCGGACGTCGCCTCGGCCTCGGCAGGGTCCGAGGGTGCGGCGAGCGGGTCGGCTCCCGGCGTGACCGGGGCAGCGCCCGCGGCCTGCGGCTCGCCCGTCCCTGGTCCGGAGACGGGCGGGGTCAGCGCGGCCGGGGCCGACAGCGGATCCGCCGACGGGGCAGCGGCGGGCGAGCCCACGGGGGGAGTCCCGGGCGCGGCGACCGGGTCCAGGTCGAGCGACGACGCCGGGGGCGAGAGCGGGGCCGGGGTCGCAGCCGACGGCGCCCCGGCGGGCTCGGGCAGCGAGCCGGTCGTGAAGTCGTAGCCGCAGTTCTCGCAGAACAGTGCCCCGGCCGCGGCCGGGAAGGAGCAGTGCGGGCACGCGATGGGCTCGCCACCACCGGCACCAGCACCGGCAGCGGGCGCGCCGGCCCCCGCGGAGCCGGAGGACACGGCCCCCGACGCGCTGCTCGCCGCGGCCCCCATGGGCTCGCCGCACACGTCGCAGTAGTCGGTCGACTCGGACGCGTGCCCGTTGGGGCAGATCGCGCTCATCGCTTGACCCGCGTGGTCTTGGTCGAGGCGGTGTCGAGGGCCATCTCGTCGAGCTTGTCGGTGTTGCGCTTGAGCCGCACGGTGCCCTGCTCCTCGCTCTCGATCTCGACGACCTTGCGCAGGCGTGAGGTCGCCTCGTCGTTGCCGGTCTCTGCGGCGAGCTGGACGGCGCGGCCGAGCTTGACCGTGGCGGTCGCCTCGTCGCCCGCCGCCTTGGCCGCGAGGCCCTCCTGGATCGCGGACGCGAGCTCGGCCTGACCCGTGTAGTGCGCGACCTCGGGGTTGATGCGGGTGGTGAGCGCGCCGTCGTCGGACCACTTGGCCTTGACGAGGCCCGACGAGACGACCTCGCCGTTCACGGCGAGCTGTACGCGCGCCGCGAGCTGCTCGGAGCCCACGGGCTTCGAGGCCACGCGCACGGCCACGTGGTAGTCGCGGGACTCGTCGCCCCACGACCCCGTGGGGTAGGAGCCTGTCAGCGGGTTGACCACGGCGCGGCGCGTCGTGAGGTCCTCGACCGTCGGGGCGACCTGGCGGACGAACAGCACCTGGGCGCCCTGCGGGGCCCACACGCGCAGGTCCGCGGAGGCCACGCCGCGCGACATGGACTTCTGGATGAGCGAGGAGAAGTCGGCCGCGATCTCGCTCGGGTCGGCGATCAGGTCGACCGTCCCGAGCAGGGCCGTCGAGATCTCGCGCAGCTCGTCGACCTGCCAGCGCGACCCGACGCCGCGCGCGTCGCACTGGAACTTCCCGGTCACGTTGCGCACGACCTGCGACAGGTTCTCGCGCGGCTCGGACTCGTTCTTGCCGTCCGTCAGCAGGATCGCGTGGCGCTGCGCGGCCTGGGGGACGGTGTCGAAGAGCTGGGCCGCGAGCTGGAGCCACGTGCTCATCGCGGTGCCGCCCGACGGGCTCATCATCGCGATGGCCCGCTTGGCCTCCTCACGCGCCGCAGGCTCCATCTGGACCATCGCGACGCGCGCGTTCGGATAGGGGAACGCTCGCTGCGCGACGTGGCTGCCGCCGACGATCGCGAACCAGGTCCCGTCGAGGATCTGGTCGACCGCGACCTGCGCCGCGTACTTGGCGGACTCCATGTTGCGCCCCGACATGGAGCCGGACGTGTCGACCATGATGATCTCGGCGACGCCGCCCCCGGAGGTCGCGGCACCGGCCTGACCTGCCCCTCGGGCGGTCACCGTCACGATGGCGTGCACATCCGTGGCGCCCTCGGACAGGAACTCGTTCTGGAAGACCTCGGCGGAGAACTCGGCCATGGGTTCTGGGCTCCTTCGTGGATCAGAGGGCGCGCGTCGCGGGCTCGTCGCCCGTGACAGCGTCTGTGTGCAGGTTATCGGAGGTGGTCGAGGCGGGGAGCGCCTCGAACCGGGCGAGGGTCGCCGTGATGTTGTCGCGGCCGCCCTGGGCGTTGGCCCAGCGCACGAGCTCGGTGGCCAGCGCCCGGGGCTCGCGCCCCGACGAGGCCTCGGTCGAGCGCACGAGGTCCGCGAGGTCGTCGGCCGCCGAGCAGTAGTTCCACAGGCCGTCCGAGCAGACCAGCAGCCAGCCCGACGAGTCCGGGACCGTCGGGGCGCACCGCGCGGCCGGGTCGGTCGAGTCGGGGCCGAGCCAGCGCGTGATCGCGTGCGCCTGGGGCGAGTTCTCGGCCACGTGGCGCGGGGTGCCCATGGCCATGAGCTCGTGCGCCCAGGAGTCGTCGACGCTGAGCTGGCGCGCGGTCCCGGCGTCAGGGATCCAGTAGGCGCGCGAGTCGCCCACCCACCCGGCGACGATCAGCGGGCCGTCGACGACGGCCGCGACGAACGTGCACGACGGCGGCTCGGCCCGCTCGGCCTTGTCGCCCACCGCGACCAGGACGGCGTCGTTCGCGGTCGTCGACGCCGTGACCATGAGGGTCTGCCAGGCCTGGATGCGCTCGGTGACGTCCCCCGTGACGGGGGTGGCGCCGTCGGGCCCGCCGGACGCGAGCACGTCCCGGGCCGCACGCGCGGCGGCGAGGCTCGCGACGTCCGAGTCCGGCGCGGCCGAGACCCCGTCGCACACGACGAGCGCCGCGAAGCGCCCGGCCGTGACCGGGTCGCCCGACGCGGCGAGCGCCATCGCGTCCTCGTTGCGCGCGTGGCGGATGCCGCGGTCGCACACGCCCGCGACCCAGGGCGCGGGTCGCTCGGCCCAGTGGTCGCGCTCGACCTGGGCCTTCTCGCCGCACTGCTCGCAGTACCCGTCGTCCGCGACGGCCCCGCCGCAGCTCGTGCAGGGGCGCCGGGCCGCCGGGGGAGGCGGGGGAGGCGGCGGCGGCACGGCGCCGGAGTCCGGATCCGTGGGCTTGAGGTCCGGCGGGGGCGGCGGCAGGGTCAGGGGCGGCAGCGCGGGCACGGGCGGGCGCGCCAGGATCGGCGGCCCGTCGCCCGCGTCAGCCCCCGGCCCGACGGCGGAGCCGCAGTTCTCGCAGAACCTCGCCCCGGGCGCGGGCACCTCGCCGCACGTGGCGCACGGCGCGAGCAGGCCGGACGCGCTCTCCTGCGCGCTCACGTCGTGGTCCAGCGGCGCACGGCGTTCGCCTGGTCGACCAGGTCGATCTTCGCGACCCGGTCCTCGGTGAGCGACGCCATCTCGCGGTACGCGCCCTCGAGGGCGTCACGCAGCGGCGGTTCCTTGGGCTCGACCCCGCCGAGCCGCGCGGTCCCGACCTGCTTCTTGACCGTGACCTCCTCGAGCGCGGAGCGCAGCACGTCGATCGAGAGCGCGACCCGGTCGCGCTGCGGGATCGCGACCGACTCGACGCTCGCCAGGGCCTCGGCCAGGGCCGTGAGCCCGCGGTCGGAACCGGCGAGCAGCCGGGCGCGGCGCATGCGGGCGTCGGTGTAGGAGCTGCGGGTCGGGGTGACCAGGTCCAGGGCGTGCAGCGCCCCGTCGAGGTCTCCGCGCGCCTGCCGGATGCGGGCCAGCCCGAACGCGGCGGGCGCCGTGTAGTTGGCGTCCGACCGGGCGCAGATCACGTACAGCGACTCGGCGATGTCCGGCTCGCCGCTGACCTCGCACGCGACCGCGAGCGCCAGCTTGGGCGCGAGCTCGCCGGGCACCTGCCCGTAGACCGCGTTGAACGAGGCGCAGGCGTCCGCGGCCTCGCCGCGCGCGAGCTCGGCGAGTCCGCCGATCCACGCGGCACGCCACTCCCACGGGTCGTCGGCGAGGATCTCGACGATGGTCTTGTCGACCTCCGCGAACCGGCGGTGCTCGATCGCGGCCTTGGCGTACGCGAGCCGCACCTCGACCGTGGCCTCGGGCGCGGCCGCGAGGGCAGCCATGCGTGCGGCCGGGTCGGCGATGTTGACGCCCGCGAGCCAGCTCGCCATGGGGTCGGACTCGTCGATCTTGAGCGTCGGCAGGGCGTCCCACGTCAGGGGGTGGTCGGCGTCGTCGGACACGGGGGCCTCGAACAGGACCGACGCCGCCGAGTGCAGCGCACCGCTGCCGGGGCCGCGGTCGGTCGCGACGACCTCGCGCAGCACACCGATGAGCTGGGCCCGCATCTCGTCGACCGTCGCGAACCTGTCGGACGGGTCGAGCGCGCACGCCTTGGCGAGCAGGCGGTAGAACGAGTCGTACTGCTGGAAGACGGGGGTCTCCGACACGGGCGGCAGGGATGCGACGTACGTCGTCTGGTTGCCGCGGAAGTCCAGGACGAGCGTGGCCAGGGTGCGCCCGATCGTGTAGATGTCGGACGCGACCGAGGTCCCGATCTCGGCGACCTCGGGTGCCTGGTAGCCGACCGTGCCGAAGATCGCGGACGTCATGTCGTCCAGGCGCCGCACGCCCCCCAGGTCGATGAGCTTGACGCCGTCGCCCTGCTGGATCATGTTGTCGGGCTTGAAGTCGCAGAAGATCAGGCCCAGGTCGTGCAGGTAGGCGAACGCCGGGAGGATCTCCAGGACGAACGCGAGCGCCTGGTCCACGGGCAGCGGGTCCACCACTCCGTCGTTCGCGTCGCGGCGGTCCTTGAGGAGCTCCTTGAGCGACTTGCCGCCCACGTACTCCATGACGGTGTAGCCCGCGCCGTCGTGCATCACGAAGTTGTAGATCTCGACGATCAGCGGGTGCTCGACCTCGGCCAGGAACTGACGCTCGGAGATCGCGGCCGCGAACGCGTCGGGGTCCCCCGAGTTGAGCAGGCCCTTGAGGACGACCCACCGGCCCGAGACGTTCTGGTCGCGGGCCAGGTAGATCCAGCCCAGGCCGCCGTGCGCGAGGCAGCCCACGACCTCGTACTGGCCGCCCACCACGTCCCCGGGCGAGAGCTGGGGATCGAACGAGAACGCGGTCCGGCACTGGGGGCAGAACCCCGACGTGCGGCCCGGGACGCCGTCGCGCGAGCGGCCGACCTTGGCACCGCACGTGGGGCAGAAGCGCTTGGACTCGGCGAGCTCGGGCACGGCCATGATGGCCTGGAGCGGGTCGCGGACCGGGGCGCTGGGCACGGTCGTCAGGCCCGCGCCCAGGCGGTGGCCGCGCAGGCGCGTCGAGGACGTCCCGACCCGCCGGGTCGACCTGGTGCCCGTCACGGCCGAGCGGGCCGAGCCGAGGGCGGCGCTCGCGAGCTGTGTCGAGCTCGTGCGCCCGGTACGCGTCGAGACCGCCTCGCCCTCGGGGCCGGTGCCGGCCGCGTAGTTCGGCGCGGCCTGCGCGATGCCCGTGCCGAGCAGGGCCGACGGCGAGGCGGCAGCGGTCGCGGAGGGCGCCGGGGTCGCCGAGGACGCTGCCGTGCCGGGAGCAGCGGTCGGACCCGACGGCGCCGCGGGCGAGCCGCAGACGTTGCAGTAGCCGTCCTCGATGAAGCCGGTGCAGCCCGGCTGGGAGCAGGGCTCCTGAGCGGTCGTGGTCATCGGGACGATCCTTCCTGGCCCGGTGCGGGCGGCGGTGCGGGTGACGATCCGGGCGACGCGAGGTGCGCCGGGAGCGGACGGGACAGGAACTGGTACTGCTCGACGAGGAAGCGCAGCAGGACGACGTCGCAGGGCACGGCCTCGCCCGCCGCGCGGGCCTCGGCCAGGCCCGAGCGGACCGTGGGAGACGCGCTGCGGCCGTTGGCGTCGGCCTTCACGCGGTAGGCGTCCAGCCGGTACCGGAGCTCGGCACGCTCGCGCAGCGGCGCGGTGTACGCGGACTCGACCGTGTCGAACGCGCGCGCGACCGTCGCGAGGCGCGTCAGGAACCCGTCGAGCCCGGCCCGGTCCGCGGGGACCTCGCCGAGGCGCGACACGTCGGGCACCGCGAGGCGCGGGGGAGCGGCGATCTCTCGCCGGCAGCGCGCGGCGAGCTCGCGCAGCGAGGGCTCGCGGGCCTCGAGCGCGGCGTAGCGCTCGACGGCCTGCTGGCGGTCGCGGGCCAGCTCGCGCCGCTCGGACGCGCCCACGATGAGGTCGCGCTCGGTGCGGGCGACCTCGGCCTCGAGCTCGGTCAGCGGTCCCGTGACGTCGGCACCTTGCGACGCCTTGTCGCGCAGGCGCGTCCAGCGCGTGCGGAGCGTCGAGACCCGGCCGCGGGCCGCGGTGTCGGAGCCCGCGAGGTCGTCGCACCG
This sequence comes from Oerskovia sp. 140933, assembly GCF_059651515.1. Lineage (NCBI taxonomy): Bacteria > Bacillati > Actinomycetota > Actinomycetes > Micrococcales > Cellulomonadaceae > Oerskovia > Oerskovia sp. 140933. The sequence continues at coordinate 177,181 of NZ_JAMXIO010000001.1, read as the reverse complement.
GGCCAGCTCGGCGCGCAGACCACGGAACCGGGCGACCTCGTCGGCCGCGTTCGGGTCGAACGACAGGCGCGTGCGCAGCGCGGCCACGATCGCGTCGCACAGCCGCGTCGCCTCGACCAGGGACACGAGCGAGGACCCGTCGGGCGAGCTGAGGCGCCCCCACACGAGCTGCGAGATCTTCTCGCGCGCGACCGCGTCGGCCCGTCCCGAGTCCCACACCACGCCCATCTCGTCGGCGCGCGTACGGGCCGCCTGCCAGAGCGTCAGGGCGAGCAGCATGTCCGCGGTGTACGTCTCGGGGGACGCCGCGGCCAGGGCGGCGGCGTCGAGGCGGTCGAGCTCGGTGCGTCGCGCCCGCAGCCACTCCTCGAGCCGCGAGAGGTACTCGTACAGCTCCGCCGCGGGGATCGCCTCGCCCAGGCGTCCGGGCGCGCTCGGGGCCTGCTGCGTGCGCGGCACCACGGGCTGCCCGCCCGCGGCAGGGGAGGGCGACGAGGCTGGTGTCACGGCGTACGGCCGTACACGGCGGCCGGCGGGGCGGGAGCCGGGCCGAGGACGCCGAGCCACTCGTCGTACATCGCGGTCCACGTCCCGTCGGTGCGCATCTGCTCCAGGACACCGTTGACGAACTTCACCATGTCGACGTTCGCGGCGGGCACCCCCAGCCCGTACGGCTCGTCGGAGATCGCCTGCCCGACGACCTTGGCGTACGGGTCCTGCGCCGCGAAGCCCGCGAGGATCGTGTCGTCTCCCGTGATCGCGTCGACCTTGCCCTGCTGGAACAGCGCGAGGCAGCCCGTGTGGGTCGTCGCGGGCACGGCCTCGATGTCGGGGTACTCCTGGAGCCGTTCGAGCGTCGTGGTGCCGTCCGGGGCGCAGACCCGCTGCCCCGCGAGGTCCGCGATGCCCGCAGCCTCGGAGTCGCGCGTCACCAGGACCTTCTGGCCCGCGTGGTAGTACTCGGACGAGAACGCGATGGTCTCCCAGCGCTCGCAGTTGATCGTGAACGCACGGGCCACGACGTCGACCGTGCCCTGCTCCAGCACCTCGAGGCGCTGACCCGACGTGATGACCCGGAACTGCAGGCGGTCCGGGTCGCCGAAGATCGCGTTCGACACCTCGTGCAGGACGTCGATGTCGAAGCCCTCGATCTGACCCGTCAGGGGGTTGCGGGCACCGAGCTGGAGGGTGTCCGCGGAGACGCCCACGATCAGGGAGCCGCGGTCGCGGATCGCGGCCATGGTGCTCCCCGCGGGCAACGCTCCCGGCGCGGGGAGCGGGCCGTCGGGTGCGTACGACGCGACCGGGTTCTCGCACGCCGCGGCCGCGGAGACCGAGCCGCCCGCCGTGCCGTTCACGGTCGCGGAGCCGCCCGCCGCACCGACGACCGAGGCCACGGGCGCACCCGCGGACGACCCGCCGTCGGGCGCGGTGCAACCGGTCAGGACGAGGGCGCCCGTGAAGGCCAGCGCCACCAGGGCGCGCACGCGCCCGCTGCTGCGTGAGGTCGTGGTCACCGGTACTCCTCCAGTCGGACGTTCAGACCGCGCCACGCGAGGACCGCGGCGACGAGGCCCGCGGCCAGCAGGAGCCAGCCCGCGAGGGCGGAGCGGGTGCCCGCCGAGGACAGGTCGGCCTGCGTGGCCTCGATGTTGTCGGTGATGTCGTTCGTGACGGCCTGGGAGAACGCGGCGAACGCGGCGTTCGGGCTGCCCTCGGCCGAGCTCGTCGCGAGCGCGACCGCCCCGTCCCAGTCGCCCTCGTCGTCGAGCGCACGGATCGCCTGGTGCTGCGTGACCCAGTCGTCCAGGTGCCCCGCGGCCGTCCCGTCGAGAACCCCCGCGTCGCCGGCCTCGTCGAGGCGCTGGGCGGCGTCGGCCGTGAGCTCGACGAACGACTCCTCGTACGACTGGCCCGAGCCCCGCTTGATGAGCGTGAAGCTCTCCATGGCCTTGGCGTCGTTGGCCTCGGAGTACGCGGTCGAGGCCGCGAGCGTCGCCGCGTAGGGCCCGTCCCGGACCGCGGCGGCGGCGCCGTTGGTCTGGCTCAGCAGGACCGCCCCCACGACCCCGACGACCAGCACGACCACGCTGGCCGTGAGCAGCCCCACGTTGAGCACGCGGTGCGTGCGCCGGGCGAGCCACACCTGCGTGCCGATCAGCAGCGCGAGGCACAGCACGCCCGCCGCGAGGATCCACAGCGCGTTGCGAACCATCGACAGGTCTGCCGCGACACGGTCGGCGTTGTCGTCCACGAGCGTGGTGAGCGTCGGCAGGATCTCGTCGCGCAGCAGCGTCGAGGCCTGGTCCAGGTAGGCCGACCCCACCGGGAACCCCTGCCGGTTGTTCGCGCGCGCCTGCTCGATCAGGCCCGTGTAGACCGCGACCTGGGACGCGACCGCACCCAGCTCGCTCGCGTCCGCGCTGTTGGAGCCCGCGAGCTCGGCGAGGCGGACCGAGGCGTCCGCGATCGCGTCGTCGTAGCGCTCGCGCTGGTCCGCGGGCTCGAGCCCGCCCACGAGGAACGCGTTGGTCGCCGAGGCGTCCGCGACCACCAGGGCGTTGCGGACGTCCTGGATGCCGACGAGCTGGCTCGTGTCCGCGCGGGCGTCGTCGAGCGCGGCCTCCTGGACGCGCGCGGCCTGGAAGCCGAGCGCACCGAAGACCACCGACGCGAGCACGCACAGCGCGAGCGCGATCCGCAGCCTGCCGGGCGAGCGTCGCAGCGCGCTGCGCACCCCCGCGCGGCGCGCGGCCCGCTCCTGGGCCTGCGTGGGGGCGGGCGCCCCCGCCTGCGCCGCCGGTTGCCCGGCGGTCGCGGGCTGGACGGCCCGACCGGTCGCCGGGGCGGACCCGGGCGGCGGCGTCAGGGTCTGGCTCATGCGGGCTCCTCCTGAGGGGAGACGGTCGGGTTGTCGGTCGGTTCGGTCGGTTCGGTGGCGTCGGCGGCCGGGCTCTCGTCGGCGTCGTCGGAGGGAGCCAGGATGCGCTCGGAGCCCCCGGACGCGTCCTGCGGCAGCAGGTCCTCGGGCTGGAGCCGGCGCAGCTCGTCGAGCGTGGGCTCCGGGGTGTCCTTGAGGCGCCACGCGTGCCGGGCGATGGCCGCGTCCAGGACGTTGCGCGCGTGGCGGCCGTTGCCGAACCCCTCGGTGCGCGGCACGGCCGAGACCATCTGCTCGAACCGGTCGAGGGTCTCCGGGAGCGCCTCGAAGTCCGAGGAGGAGGCCATGCGCTCGAAGATCCCGCGCAGCTCGGCGTCCGAGTAGTCGTCGAACGTGATGGTCGTCGAGAAGCGGGACTCGAGGCCGGGGTTGGTCGCGATGAAGCCGGCCATGGGGCCGGGGTACCCGGCGACGATCACCACCAGGTCGTCGCGGTGGTCCTCCATGTCCTTGACGAGCGTGTTGATGGCCTCGGCGCCGTACTGGTCCTCCGCGAGGCCGTACGCCTCGTCGATGAACAGCACGCCGCCGATCGCGGTCGCCACGACCTCCGAGGTCTTGACGGCCGTCTGGCCCAGGTAGCCCGCGACGAGCTCGGAGCGGTCGACCTCGACCAGGTGCCCCGTGCTCAGGAGCCCGAGCGCGCGGTAGATCCCGGCGACCAGCCGGGCGACCGTCGTCTTGCCCGTGCCGGGGTTGCCCAGGAACACGAGGTGGCGCGTGAGCGTGGGCGTCGTCAGGCCCGCGGCGGTGCGCAGCTTCTCGATGCGCAGGAGCTCGGTCTGCTGGCGGATCTCGTGCTTGACCCGGTCGAGCCCGATCAGCGCGTCGAGCTCGGCGAGCAGCTCCTCGAGCGAGCGGGGAGGCTCGGCCTCCTCCTCGTCGGGGGTGGGGGCGTCCCCGGCGGTCGCCGTCTGCCCGGCACCCGCACCCGGCGAGCCCGACGGCGCCGCGTCCGTCCCGGGGGTCGGGGCGCCCGGGGCGGGGGCGCCCGGGCCGCGCGCGCCCAGCGCGTCGAGGATCGCGTCGACCGTCGGGACGACGTCCTGCGCGGGGGGCCGCGTGCCGCCCGCGCCGAGGAGCGCACCGAGGTCGAACGGGTTGGTGCCGCTCGGGAGCGTGGGGTCGAACGCAGGAGCGGGGAAGCGGGTGGGCGCGCCGTGCGGTGCGGTGTGCGGCTGGGCGGCCGCACGCTGCACGGCCGTGGTGCTCGCCGCCGTCGCCGCCACCGACAGCCCCGGGGAGCCCAGCGCGGCGGCCGCGTCGACCACGGCGGCGAGTGCCTCCGCATACGCGGCCGCGTGCTCCGAGCCGCCGACCACGAGAGCCGTGAGCTGGTCCGTCGGGGCCGAGCGCCACCGCCGACCGCGTTGCGCGGCCTCGAAGAACGCCGTGTAGTCGCCGGGGTCGCGACCCACGGCCTCGAGCCATGCCGGGGCCGCGCCCGTGGACGACTCGGCCACCGCGGCGGCGAGCCGCTCTCCCTCGTGCGCGACGTCGTCGGGCACGAGCGACGCGCCACGGCCCACCGTCACGAGAGCCTCGATGCTGCGGGCGAGCGCCCCCTGGCGCGCGGCGCTCACGGCCGTTCCAACCCGCCCGGGGTGCCCGGCGCCTGGGGCTGGGCCGTACCCACCCCCGCGTCCGGGGACAGCGCGATCGAGGACGACTGGAACTTCTCCGCGAGGAACTGCCCGTGCGCGACGAGCGCGGCGGCGTCCGCGCGCGAGACCGCGTCGGAGATCTTGTCGAGCGTCACGCCCAGCAGGTCGAGCTGGTCGCACAGGATCATGAGCGACGTCTTGCCACGGTTGACCGCGCGCGTGTCCGCGAAGTCGCGCGGCAGGCGCAGGTAGCCGCCCACCGCCTCCGGCAGGTAGCTCGTGGCCGTCGCGACGACGGTGTGCGCCTGCGCGCTGCCACCGCCCAGGCGGTCCAGGCGGGGAGCCATGTCGTCCACGGTCTTCGCGATGCGGTTGACCCGGGCCGTGACCGCGGGCGGGACCCGGCCCTCGATCTGCGCCTGCACGGCGTCGACCGAGGCCAGGATGTCCGCGCTCGTCGGTGCCGGCGGCAGCACGGGGGTCTCCGGCGGGCGACCGCGCCCGCCGCCGAACAGGTCTCGGAACCAGCCCATGGTGTGCGGCTCAGACCTTCCCGAGGTCGAGCGAGCCCGAGGCCGCCCCCGACTGGTCGCCCTGGGCCACGCGGTCCAGGTACTCGCGGGCCTTGGTCGTCTCGGTCTCCAGGACACCGATGGTCTGCGCCATCGAGTCGAGCGCCTGGACCTTGAACGTCGAGATCGAGTCCATGGTCGCGTAGATGTTCTGGAACGCGGCCTGGAGCTGGGGGAGACCGACCGTGGCGCTCGCGGCCTGCGACTGGATGGTCGCCGACTGGTCCGCGAGCATCTTGGAGGTCGAGGCGATCATGTTCGACGTCGTCGTGTTGAGCGCCGTGATCTGGTCCAGGACGAGCTTCTGGTTCGCGAGGGCCTGCGCCACGATGACGGCCGTGCGCAGCGCGGAGACGGTCGTGGTGGTCGCGCGGTCGACGCCCTTGATGAGCTCGACGTTGTTCTTGATGACGATGTCGATCGCGAGGTAGCCCTGGATGGACACCGCGAGCTGCGTCAGGAGGTCCTGGTGCTTCTGGCGCACGTAGAACAGGACGTCCTCGCGCAGCGCCTTGGCCTTCTCCGGGTCGGTCGCGTCGAGCTCTGCCGTCTTCGCGGAGAGCTGCGCGTCGAGGCGCTCGGCGACGTAGATGTACTGGTTGAGGCGCGCCATGGTGTCCCACAGGTGCTGCTTCTCGAGGTTGAGCGCGGCGTTGTCCTTGCGGAGCTCGTCCTGCCCGTCGTACAGCGCGCGGATGATCGCGTTGAGGTGGCCCTGGGCCGACTCGTAGCGGCGGAAGTAGTCCGTGAGCTTGTCCCCGAACGGGATGATGCCGAGCAGCTTGCGTCCCACGCTCGCCTCGGACGGGTCGAGGTTCTCGACCGTGCGGCGCAGCTCGAGGAGCGTGCTGCCGACCTTGGACCCCTCCGACAGCCCGCCCTCCTTGAGGGCGCGCACGGGCGTGGCCAGTAGGCGGTTCGAGGAGTCTGCCGCGGTGCGGATGTCCTGGTCGCCCATGGTGCGCACGTCGTTGGCCTTGGCGGCGAACTCGGGGGAGCGGGCGTCGGAGGCCATGAGCGCGTCGAGGTAGGACGAGACCTTCTGGTCGAGGCCCGGGATCGCGGCCTCGTCGACGCGGGGCGCCATCGCGGGAGCCTGCGTGGTCGCGACGGGCTTGACGGGCTCGGGAGCCGAGAGCACCAGGTGCTCGGTCGCGGCGGGGGGCTGGAGCGGTGCTGCCTCGGTCATCGATGATCCTTCGCTCGTCTTGGACCGGGGCCGGTGCGAGACCCACCCCTGGAACCCGGCGAACCGGGCAAGCCGGTCGACCGGCCGGTCCGGGGAGTATATCCGCGACGGGTGGCCGGTTCTTTACTCTTTCACGGCCTGGGAAAGGAGAGAACTCCCCATGCCGAGCAATCCGTGGTCGGGGCCGCTAGTTTGAGGGGCGTGGCCGACATGAACGAGCCTCCGCAGCACCATCCGTCCCCTCGCGGAGAACCCCACGGCGCCTCCGTTCCGGGACGGCAGGGCCCCGAGGGCGGGCGACCGGGCGTCCCGCCCGGGTACCCGGGACAGCAGGTCGGCCCGCACCAGCCCCCGTACTCTCCCTACCCACCCGTCCAGTTCGTGCCCGTGGCCCCCGTGCGCCGGACCTCGGGCAACGCCGTCGCCTCGCTTGTCCTCTCCCTGGTCTGGCTCTGCGGCATCGGCTCGCTCGTGGCCGTGATCCTGGGGCATCTCGCGCTCAAGGAGACCAAGGACGGCGCTGTCGCCGGATACGGGATGGCGATTGCGGGGCTGATCATCGGATACCTCGGCTTCGTTCCCGTGATCCTGCTCGTCCTGCAGTGGCTCGGGTTCCTCGGCCTCGCGGTGATCGGCTCGACGACGAACTCCTGAGCGGCTCACTCGTCAGGGACGGCTACGGGCCGGCGACGACCGGCCGGGACGCGGCCCACAGGGGAGCGGTCAGCACCGCGGTCCCGACGGCGGAGACCGCCTGGGCGGCCAGCAGGCCCACGAGCACCAGGAGCTGGACCTGCGCGGCCCGCCAGGGCGGGGCGCCCGCGAGCAGCAGCCCGACGAAGGCCCCCGGCAGGGTGACCAGGCCCGCTGCCCGTGTCTGGTCGAGCGTCGGGACGAGCGCACGGGCCGCGGCCCGCCGGCCGAGGTCCGCGACCGACTCGCGCCGTGAGAAGCCCAGCGCCAGCATGGCCTCGACCTCGCCCCAGCGGTGCGCGACGTCGTCGCGCATGCGCAGGCCCGCGAGCGAGGCGGCCGTCATGGCGCCGCCGATGACCTGCGCCGTGAAGGGCAGGACCTCCTGCCCGGTCGGGGCCAGCGCCCCCGCCGCGAGCACCACTCCGAGGACGATCGCCGCCCCCGACCCGATCGAGACGAGCAACGACGGCAGGACGGCCCAGCCGCCGCCGATGCGTCGCGCGGACGTGACCGCCGCCGCGAGCAGCATGACCGCGAGGTACGGGCCGACCGCGACCGGGTGCGCGAAGATCCACCCGATGACCAGGGCCACCAGGGCGAGCTGCACCGCGGCACGCAGGACCGCGACGAGGGCGTCGGGGATCGTGCGACGTCCCGTCCACGCCATGACCCCGCACGCGAGGGCGAGCAGGGCCAGGACTGCGACGGCGAGCCGCAGGAGGTCGGGGAGGGACATGGGGAGATCGTGTCAGAGACGTGGCGGGTGCCGGGGCGGGCCGGTCAGCGGTACCACTCCTCGTCGATCGTCGAGAGCCTCGACGGCAGCACCCGGTCGCCCAGCCCGTAGAACTGCTGGAAGCTCATGATGAGCGGCCGCCACCGGTCGGGGTCGATCCGGTGGGCCGAGCCCGCGAGGCGGATCGACTCGTGGACGTGGACACGGCTGACCGCGATCTCGACCGCGAGGATGCTGCCTGCCGCGAGCGGGTCGTCCCCGCGCAGAGGGTGGACGTCCACCACGTGACCCTCGAGCTGCACGGGGCACTCGCCCGCCCTGGGCGCCGACACCGTGTCCGACGCGACGGGGGTCAGGCCCGCGCGCCCGAACTTGTCGGGCTCGTACCGGTACCCCACGGACGACTTGCGCGCCGAGACCGGGTCGCGGCCGGTCGTGAGCGCGATCCGGTCGACCGCCGAGACCTGATCGACCGACGGGAGGTTGAGCACGGCCCCGCCCGTCGCGCGGAGGTTGATCGCCGTCTGCGACCTGGCCCCCACCCCGATCACCGCGGTGTGGCCCAACCAGAAGATCGACGACAACGGGGCGAGGTTGGGCCGTCCGTCGGCGCCGGTCGTGCTGACGAGCACGACCGGGGTCCCGAAGTAGAGGATCGACGGGTCGATCGTGACGTGCTCGGTGCTCTCGACGGCCAGCATGGGGAAACCTCCGCGACGGGTGGGCCGGTACGACCTGAAGACGCAGCGGCCCACCCGGACGTGAGGTCGGGAGTCAGGCGAGCGGGTCGTGCGGGGGAGTCCAGCGCTGCGCCCGTCGGGCCACGCCACCGACGACGCGCGCGAGGACGAGCCGCAGCAGGGCATCGCGGGGAAGAGCTCAGCCGAGGTGCCCCGAGCAGGACTCGAACCTGCAACCTACGGATTAGAAGGCCGTTGCTCTATCCATTGAGCTATCGGGGCGCGGGGACCATCGTAGTGGGATGCGGCCGTGACCTGCGCGCACGCGCGCGAGGCGGACGTGTCGCGCGGGGCGGGCGCCGCCGTCGGGTCGTGCCGTCGTGGGGCCGACGCCACGTGTCGCACGCCACCCGGAGCCCCCGGCACGCCCCCCGCCAGCCAACTCACCCGCTCGCGGAGAGTCCGTCACCCGCTCACCGGCGCGCGCGTTTGGCATCGCCCGGTGAACCACAGAAGATGAACGGGTGACGACCCGACACGCTTCCGACCGCGCCCCGCGGGCCTTCTCCGCCTCGGGCCGGGCGCCCGGCAGCACGCCTGGCAACGCCCCCGAGGAGATCGGGACGACGGTCTACGACGTGGGCCGAGACCTGCGACGAGACGTCGCCGACGTCCGCCTCCCGCTGGACCTGGCGGGTGCATCCGACGTCGAGGAGGCCCGCAAGCGCCTCCTGAACCAGCTCGACGAGCACCTCCTGCCCCGGCTCAAGGAGCTGTCCTCGCCCGCGGTCGTGGTGATCGCGGGGTCGACGGGCGCGGGCAAGTCGACGCTGTACAACTCGCTGCTGGGCGAGGAGGTCTCCACGGCGGGCGTGCTGCGCCCCACGACGCGTGAGCCCGTGTTCGCCTACAACCCGCTCGACGTGGACGTCCTGGTGCACAGCCCCACCACGGCCATGTCGCGCGTCGTCGAGCACGACGGCGTCCCGCGCGGCACCGCGCTGCTCGACGCCCCGGACCTGGACTCGCTCCTCGCGGAGAACCGGTCGACCGCCGCGCAGCTGCTCGAGGCAGCGGACCTGTGGCTCTTCGTGACCACGGCGGCCCGCTACGGCGACGCGCTGCCCTGGGTCGCGCTGGGGCAGGCCATGGAGCGCGGCGCGAGCGTCGCGATGGTCCTCAACCGCGTGCCGCAGCACAACCTGACGACGATCCGCGGCGACCTCCTGGCGCGCCTGCGCGAGCACGGCATGGCGGGCGTCCCGCTGTTCGTGATCCCCGACGTCGGGCCGCACGAGGGCATGCTCGACCGCGCGACGGTCGCGCCCATCGCGCGTTGGTTGACCATGCTCGCGGGCCCGGACCGGTCGCGCGCGGTGATCGTGCGCACGCTCAAGGGGTCGCTCGCAGCCCTGCCGGCGTGGGTCACGGGCATCGCGGACGCGGTGCAGGAGCAGGTCGAGGCCGCGGAGGTCCTGCGCGAGACGATCGACCGCGCACTGCCCGACGCCGAGGCCACGGCCCGCGCGTCCGTCGCCTCGGGCGTCGTGGCCGAGGGGTCCGTCGCCTCGCGCTGGGCGCAGCTCGCGGGCGCCGAGAAGATCGACCGCGTCAAGATCCGGCACGGCCTGGCGCGCTCCACCAAGCGCCGGGGGCGCTCGCGCGAGGTCGCGCTCGAACCGCTCCTCGACGAGGTGCGGGCCGCGGCGACCCGCACGCTCGTGGCCGCCGGGGCCACGGCGGACGACGCCCTGCGGGCCGCGCTGTCCGGCCCCACGGCCCCTCCGGGCGGCCCGGCGTTCGCGCCCGAGCACGGCGACCCCGACCGCGAGGCCGCCCGGGAGAAGGCCGCCGCGGAGCAGGTCCACGAGTGGGTCGCGGTCGCCGACCGCGCCGTCGAGGCCCTGCGTGGCGTCGACGAGCCCGGCATCGCACCGCAGGAGACCGCCGAGACCCGCCGGGCGGAGGCCGCCGTCAAGGCGTTCGGACCAACGGGCGTCGCGGCGCTGCTCCTCACGGCCGCCGCCGGGTCCGACGACGCCGCGCGCCTGGTGCAGAACCTGCTGGGCGACGCGGGGGACGCGTCGGTCACGACCCTTCGGTCCGACCTCGCCGACCGTGCCGCCGCCATGGTGGACCGCGAGGCCGTCGACCTGCACGAACGCCTCGACGTCCCCGCCCTCGCACCGGATGCCGCCGTCGGGCTGCGCCTACGCCTCGCCGAGCTCAGGAGGCTCTCATGACGTCCCACGACACCCAGCTCCGGTCCCGCACCGACGACCTCGCCAAGGCTCTCGACCTCGCGGGCGACCGCCTCGACCCGGAGGTCGCGGCCCGCATCCGCACCGCGATCGAGGGCGTGCGCGAGCGCCTCGCGCTCGGGGTCGACCACACGGTCGTGGCGCTCGCGGGCGGGACGGGCTCGGGCAAGTCGAGCCTGTTCAACCGCATCTCCCGGCTCAACTTCGCGGACGTGGGAGCCAAGCGCCCGACGACGGCCCGCATCACGGCGTGCTCGTGGAGCGACCGCGCGACGGCGCTGCTGGACTGGCTCGAGGTCGACCCCGAGCGCCGGATCGCGCGCGGCAGCGAGCTCGACGGCGACGCGGAGCAGGGCCTCGAGGGCCTGGTGCTGCTCGACCTGCCGGACCACGACTCGATCGAGCCCGCGCACCAGGAGGTCGTGAACCGCGTCCTGCCGCTCGTGGACCTGCTCGTGTGGGTCGTGGACCCGCAGAAGTACGCGGACGACGCGCTGCACTCGGGCTACCTGCAGAAGTCGGTGGGCCTCGAGGCGTCGATGGTCGTGGCGCTCAACCAGATCGACACCGTCCCGACGACGCAGCGCGGCAACCTGGTCGCCGACATGGGCCGTCTCCTGGAGGAGGACGGGCTCTCGGGCGTGTACGTGACCATGGTCTCGGCCCGCACGGGCGAGGGCCTGGGCCAGGTGCGCGAGCTCCTGGAGCAGGCCGTGGCGCGCCGGAGCGTGGCCGCGAGCCGCGTCGCGGGCGAGCTCGACCGGGCGGGGGCGCTGCTGCTCGAGGAGACGCCGGGCGAGGTGCCGTGGACCATGAGCACCGCGGTCGAGGAGGAGGTCGTCGCGATCGGCGAGGCCACGGGCCTCTCGGCCGTGGCGGGGCAGGTCGCGGCAGCGGTGCGCAACGGGTACGGCCGCCCGGAGTTCGCCCCGCCGCAGGCGGACGCGGTCGCGCTGTCGCGCAGCCGCTGGCTCGCCCGGGCGGGCAAGGCCCTGCGTCCGGGCTGGAAGCGCGCGCTCGACGAGGCCGTCGCCCCCGCAGACCGGCTCGTCGAGGACACGCAGCGTGCTCTGTCGAAGGTCTCGCTCGACACGCGCGGGCCGTCGTCGGCGCGTGCGACGCGCACCACCGCGCTCGTGGCGATCGGCGTCGCCGTGGTCACGGGGGCGCTCGCGATCCTGAGCTCGCTGGGCGTCCTCGACCTGGACCGGGCGATCGTGGCGACGTTCGCGATCGTGGCGGGGGTCGCGGTCCTGGTCGCCCTGGGGTTCTTCCTCGCGGGCATCCAGATCCGGCGGACCCTGGCGCGCCGTCGGGAGGCGACCGTGCTCGCGTCGGGGCGTGGCGCCGTCGAGCGCGTGGTCCAGGAGACCATGGGCAAGCCGACGCAGACGCTGCTCGACGAGCACCGCAGGGTGCGAGAGCTCGCGCAGTCGGCGCGCGACACGGGCAAGGCGTCGCCGCTCACCGGGCCCCTGACGTTGCCCACAGCCAAGGACCTGAGCGGTCTGTCCACAGACGCGCCCTCGACCGAGGACGCCGCGACGCGCGAACCGTCAGCCTGAGGACGAGGTCGGCACCAGGCCGGCCCCGCACCCAGGAGGAACGATGGGCAACGACGTCACGGTGACGCTGGCAGGCTTCATGGGCACGACCCCCAAGCTCTTCACGTCGCCGACCGGCAACGACTTCACGAGCTTCCGCATCGCGAGCACCACGCGCTACCTCGACCGCTCGCGCGGCGAGTGGGTCGACGGCCGGACCATCTGGTTCACGGTCAAGGCGTGGCGCGCCATGGCGCAGAACGTCGCGGCGTCGCTGCGCAAGGGGGACGCGGTCGTCGTCACGGGCCGCCTCGCGGTCGACGAGTGGACCAGTCCTGAGGGGCCGCGCACCAACCTCGTGATCGAGGCGAGCGCGCTCGGACCGGACCTGACGCGGGGCCGCGCGCAGTTCTCGCACACGGTGCACCGCGCAGGGACGCCCGACGCCGGCACGTCCGCCCCGACCCCGGGCGCGCCCGGGCAGGGCCCGGGGGAGGCGGGAGCCGGTGCCCAGACGGGTGGCCTCGCCGCGGGACCCGGTGACGGGAGCGTGTGGGACCTGGGGCGGCTGGGGGAGCCGTTCCCCGAGGACGACGACGCCGAGCACGGCCTGGTCGACGACTCGCTCGCGAACCGCGTCCCCGGGACGGGCGCCGGTTCCCGCCCCGGCGAGGAGGACGAGGCCGAGGGCGACCGGGAGACCGGGGCGGAGGGCCCCGCCGACGAGGGGCTCACGGACGGGACCGACGCCGACCGCGACGACGTCCTGACGGGCGGTCTCCTGGCGACGCGCTGAGGCCCGACCGCGTAGGCTGGGGGGTCGAAGACGCCCGCCCCACCGGGGGCACCCCCGGTCCCGGGGCGGGCGCACAGCATCCCGCGAGCGATCGAACGGTGGAACAGAGCCAGTGGCTGAGTTCATCTACTCCATGTACAAGGCGCGCAAGGCGCACGGTGACAAGGTCATCCTCGACGACGTCACCCTGAACTTCCTGCCCGGGGCCAAGATCGGTGTGGTCGGCCCCAACGGTGCCGGTAAGTCCACGATCCTGAAGATCATGGCCGGCCTCGAGCAGCCCTCGAACGGCGAGGCCCGGCTGTCGCCGGGCTACTCGGTCGGCATCCTGCTCCAGGAGCCGCCGCTGAACGAGGAGAAGACGGTCCTCGGCAACGTCGAGGAGGGCGTCGCCGAGATCAAGGGCAAGCTCGACCGCTTCAACGAGATCTCGGCGCTCATGGCCGAGCCGGACGCGGACTTCGACGCGCTGCTCGAGGAGATGGGCACCCTCCAGGAGGCCATCGACGCGGCCGACGCGTGGGACCTCGACTCGCAGCTCGAGCAGGCCATGGACGCGCTGCGCTGCCCGCCGCCGGACGCCGACGTGTCGGTCCTGTCGGGTGGTGAGCGTCGCCGCGTCGCGCTGTGCAAGCTCCTCCTCGAGAAGCCGGACCTCCTTCTCCTCGACGAGCCCACGAACCACCTCGACGCCGAGTCCGTCCTGTGGCTCGAGCAGCACCTCGCGTCGTACCCCGGCGCGATCCTGGCCGTGACCCACGACCGGTACTTCCTCGACCACGTCGCGGAGTGGATCTGCGAGGTCGACCGCGGCCGCCTGTACCCGTACGAGGGCAACTACTCCACGTACCTGGAGAAGAAGCAGGAGCGCCTGGCGATCCAGGGCAAGAAGGACCAGAAGCTCGCGAAGCGTCTGAAGGACGAGCTCGAGTGGGTCCGCTCCAACGCGAAGGGCCGCCAGACCAAGTCGAAGGCGCGTCTGGCGCGCTACGAGGAGATGGCTGCCGAGGCCGACCGCACCAGGAAGCTGGACTTCGAGGAGATCCAGATCCCGCCGGGCCCGCGCCTGGGGTCGGTCGTGCTCGAGGCCCAGAACCTGCAGAAGGGCTTCGACGGCCGTCAGCTCATCGACGGGCTGAGCTTCACGCTGCCGCGCAACGGCATCGTCGGCGTGATCGGCCCCAACGGCGTCGGCAAGACGACCCTCTTCAAGACCATCGTGGGCCTCGAGCCCCTCGACGGTGGCGAGCTGAAGGTCGGCGAGACGGTGTCGATCTCCTACGTCGACCAGTCGCGCGGCGGGATCGACCCCAAGAAGACGCTGTTCGAGGTCGTCTCGGACGGGCTGGACTTCATCAAGGTCGGCAACGTCGAGATGCCGTCGCGTGCGTACGTCGCGGCGTTCGGCTTCAAGGGGCCGGACCAGCAGAAGCCCGCCGGCGTGCTCTCGGGTGGGGAGCGCAACCGCCTGAACCTCGCGCTGACCCTCAAGCAGGGCGGAAACCTCCTGCTGCTCGACGAGCCCACCAACGACCTCGACGTCGAGACCCTCGGCTCGCTCGAGAACGCTCTGCTCGAGTTCCCGGGCTGCGCCGTCGTGGTCTCGCACGACCGGTGGTTCCTCGACCGGGTGGCGACGCACATCCTGGCGTACGAGGGCACCGAGGAGGACCCGGCGAACTGGTACTGGTTCGAGGGCAACTTCGCGTCGTACGAGGAGAACAAGGTCGCACGCCTCGGCGCCGACGCGGCGCGCCCGCACCGCGTCACGTACCGCAAGCTGACGCGCGACTGACCCGACGCCGACGGACCGCCCGCGCGGGTGGTCGGCACGACGGACCGAAGGGCCCTGGCGCACGTCGCCGGGGCCCTTCGGCGTGCCGGGAGCCCCCACCGGTCGTGACGGCGTCCGGTCCGGCAGACTGAACCCCATGACCCACCCGAGCGACGACCTCGGCCGGACCACCGGTGACGCACCGCCCCCTGGCACCGAGGAGGTCGCCGTCGGCCGCCACGCCGCGGACGAGGACCCCGTCGTGGAGCGGGCCATCACCTCCGCGTCGCAGGGCACCGACGAGCTCGTCGCGGCGCTCGACGTCCTGCGGGGCGAGCTCACGGCGCAACGCCTCCCGCTGGTGACCCCCGGCGTCGAGGAGGACCGTCGGACGCTCGCCCTCGCGGTCGACCAGCTCGACGACTACCTGCTGCCACGCCTGAGGTCGCGCAGCGCCCCGCTGCTCGTCGTGGTGGGGGGCTCGACGGGGGCGGGCAAGTCGACGCTCGTGAACTCGCTCCTGGGGGAGAAGGTCACGGTGCCCGGCGTCCTGCGGCCCACGACGCGCTCGCCCGTGCTCGTGCACCACCCGCTCGACGTCCGCTGGTTCAGCACGGACCGCATCCTGCCGGGCCTCGCGCGGGTCTCGGGGACCGCGGACCACGGCACCGCGGACGGGTCGCACCGGTCGGTGCGGCTGGTCGCGTCCGAGGTCCTGCCGCAGGGGCTCGCGCTCCTCGACGCTCCCGACGTGGACTCGGTCGTGGTCGAGAACCGCGAGCTCGCGGCCCAGCTCCTGGGGGCGGCCGACCTGTGGCTCTTCGTGACCACGGCCGCGCGCTACGCCGACGCGGTGCCGTGGGACCTGCTCGACGAGGCCGCGTCCCGCCGGGCCCAGGTCGCCCTGGTGCTCGACCGCGTCGACCCCGGCGCGGAGGCCGTCGGTGCGGACCTCCGGCGCCTGGCCACCGAGAACGGCCTGGGCGACGCGCCGATCTTCCTGGTGCCCGAGGCCCCCCTCACGGACGGTCTGCTGCCCGAGAGCGCGGTGGCCGAGGTCTCGCGGTGGCTGTCCGCGCTCGGCGGGGACGCGGGTGCTCGCACCGCCGTGATCGACGCGACGCGTGACGGCGTGGTCGACGACCTGGTGCGCCGTGCGGACGTGCTCGCCGCCGCGGTCGACGCGCAGCACGAGGCCGACGCGCACCTGCGGTCCGTGGTCGTCGAGGCCTACGACGACGCCCGCCGCACGGTCGCGTCCGCGACGAGCGACGGTGCGATGCTGCGCGGTGAGGTCCTCGCCCGGTGGCAGGACTTCGTCGGGACGGGCGAGGTCTTCCGCGCGGTCGAGCAGAAGGTGGGCTCGGTCCGGGACGCGATCAGCGGCTTCTTCCGGGGCCGGGGGCGCAACGTCCCGCAGGTCGAGGAGGCGATCACGCACGGGCTCGAGGCCGTGGTCCTCGACGCCGCGGAGGAGGCCGCCGAACGGACCTATCGGGCGTGGCGCGTCGACCCGGCCGGGGCAGCGCTGCTCGACGGGCTGGACCTGTCGCGCGCCTCCGGATCGTTGCGCCCCCGCGTCGCGCAGGAGATCCGGGGCTGGCAGGCGGACGTCCTGGCCCTGGTGGGCGAGCAGGCAGCGGCCCGGCGCGGGACGGCCCGCGCGCTGTCCTTCGGCCTCAACGGGTTGGGCGTGGCGCTCATGATCCTGGTGTTCGCCTCGACGGGCGGCGTCACCGGGGCGGAGATCGGCATCGCGGGCGGCACGGCGGTGCTCGCGCAGAAGCTTCTCGAGGCCGTGTTCGGGGACGACGCGGTGCGTCGCCTGGCCCGCACCGCGCAGGACCGGCTCGGCGACCGTGTCGCGACGGTCCTCGACGGCGAGGCCCGGCGCTTCACGTCGCAGCTCGACGCGCTCGGCACGGGCGACGCCACGGGCGCCGCGCTGCGGGCCGCGGCGCACGAGGTGCGCATGGCGGCCCGGCGCGAGCAGAGGGCGCGCCCCGTGCCGGCGGGCGGCGCGCGCGAGGCGGGCGACGTCGTCGGGCAGGAGGGGGCGCTGCGCGGTGCGCGTGCGTCCACCCCCCAGGACGAGACCCGGGACGCGACGGCCCCGGACGGGCGCCCGGGCTTCTGGCGCCGGCTGTTCGGCCCGCGCCAGGACGCCGCCGGACCGGCCGAGGGCGAGCGCTGATGGCCCGCCTCGACCTCTCCGCCCGCGTCGCGGCCCTCGAGACCGCGGTCGCCGCCGGCACCAACCGTCTCCCCGACGACCTGCTCGCCGACGCGCGCACCGTCCTCGCGCGCACGGCGGAGCGCAGCGCGCTGTCGGCCGAGCACACGGTCGTGGCGCTCGCCGGGTCGACCGGGTCGGGCAAGTCGTCCCTGTTCAACGCGGTCGCGCGCGCCCCGCTCGCCCGCCCGGGCGTCACCCGCCCGACGACGTCGCGCCCCCTGGCGGTCGTGTGGGGCCCGGGGGCGGACCCGCTCCTGGGTTGGCTCGAGGTGGGCGAACGGCACCACGCGCCGGGCCGTGCGGGCGTCGCCACCGACGGGCTCGTGCTGCTCGACCTCCCCGACCACGACTCGGTCGTGACCGAGCACCGCGCGATCGCCGAGCGCCTGGTCGATCGCGTCGACCTGCTGGTGTGGGTCGTCGACCCGCAGAAGTACGCGGACGCGGCCCTGCACGAGCGCTACCTGCGCCCGCTCGCGGACCACGGCGACGTCGTCGTGGTCGTCCTCAACCAGATCGACCGGCTCACGCCCGAGGAGGCGGCCGCGTGCCTCGCGGACCTGCGCAGGCTCGTGGCCGAGGACGGGCTCGCCGCCGCGCGCGTGCTGGGCGTGTCCGCGACCACGGGGCACGGGATCGACGAGCTCGACACGCTCCTGGAGCAGGCCGCGGCGCGCCGGGAGGCCGCGGTCGCACGCATGGTCGCGGACGTGCGCGGGGTCGCCCGGCGCATCGTGGACGCGTGCGGCGACAAGGTGTCCGAGCGGTCGCAGGACGTGGCCCGGGGCAGGCTGGTCGACGCCCTCGAGGCAGCGGCCGGGGTGACGACCGTGGTCGACGCGGTGCGCGTCTCGGCCGCCCGCCGCGCTCGCGCCGCGACGGGCTGGCCGCCCACGCGCTGGATCGGCCGGTTCCGGGCGGACCCGCTGCGGCGGCTCGGGCTCGCGCGCGGCACCGACCGTCCCGACCTCGCGCGCACGTCCCTGCCGCAGACCTCGCCCACGGTCGCGGCCCGCGCGCACGTCGCCGTCCGTGACTACGTGTCGACCATGACCGCGGGGATCCCCGAGGACTGGGCGCTCGCCGCGCGGTCACGCGTGACCGACAGCGCCGGGGGGCTCGCCGACGCGCTCGACCAGGCGGTCGCGGGCACCGAGCTCGAGGCTGCGCGACGTCCCCGCTGGTGGGCGGTCGTGGGCTTCGTCCAGTGGGTCGTGCTCGCGGTCGTCGTGGCGGGGCTCGTCTGGCTGGGCGTGCTGGCGGTCCTCGCGTACCTCCAGCTCCCGGCCCCGGAGACGCCCGCGTGGCGTGGTTTCCCCTGGCCGACGCTCCTGGTCGTGGGCGGGGTCGTGGTGGGTCTGCTCCTGGCCCTCGTCGCGCGCGTCGCGGGTGCCCTCGGTGCCCGACGGCGGGCGGCCCGCGCGCGGCGCAGGCTGCGGGAGGCCGTCGCGAGGGTCGCGGGCAGACGCGTCTGGCTGCCCGTGAGCGAGGAGCTCTCGGCGCTCGGGACGTGCCGGGTGGCCGCCCAGGTCGCGGGGACGTGAGGCGGGCGTAAGGTGACCGGGGTGCCCCCTGCCGGATCTCGGTCGCGGAGGGCGCGAACCTCTCGCCAAGGAAGGACTTCCATGACTCGCCTGCACGTCCCGGTCGCCCTGCGCTGGTCAGACCTCGACGCCTACCAGCACGTCAACAACGTCGAGATGCTCAGGCTCCTCGAGGACGCCCGCATCACGGCGTTCTGGCGTCACCCGGAGGCCTCGATCGAGGAGAGCTGGCCCACGGCCGTGCTCGACACCGGGCCCCACGCGACCTCGCACACCCTGGTCGCCCGGCAGGAGATCGAGTACCTGCGGCCGCTCGGGTTCACGCGCAGCCCGGTGCGGGTCGAGATGTGGTTGGGCCACCTCGGTGGAGCGAGCCTCGAGGTCTGCTACGAGGTGCACACCGAGTGGCCCGAGGGACCGGGGCGCACGGGTCCGGCCATCGGGAGCCGCCCGTACGCCAAGGCTGCGACGACCATCGTGGTCGTCGACGCGGCGACGGGTGCGCCGCGGCGGATCACCGAGGCCGAGCGGGCCGCCTGGCAGCCCTTCGTCGAGGAACCGCTCGAGTTCCGCCGCCGGGGCCGCTGAGGGGGCCGCGGGACGTTCTGCCCGCCGGCGCTCCCGGCGCCGGGACGAGACGGTCGAAGGGCCGGTGACGAACCCGGCCGTGACGGATGCCCCCGGTAGATGTCATGATGCGCGCGTGGACACCGTAGAGGTTGTGGGCGCTGACGCGGCCGTCAGCACCGAGCTCCCCGTCGTTCTGCCCGTCGTGCACCGGTCCGAGGCCGCCGTCTCGGAGGTCGACGCCGAGCTCGACGTCGTGGACTGGGCTGCCTACCAGGGGGCGTTCGGCGCGGCAGACGTGCTGCCGGACCTCGTGCGTGCCGTCGTCGGGCCCCCCGGAGCCGAGCAGGACGAGGCGCTCGACCTGCTGTGGCAGGTCGTGAACTACGAGGGCGCCCTCTACGAGGTGTCGGTCCCCGCGCTGCGCGTCCTCACGGCCATGGTGCGCGACGAGCGCCTGGCGGAGGACGTGCGGAGCGGGGTGGCGCTCCTGCTGCTGACCATGGGCGCCGCGCACCTGCCCGGTGAGCCCGCCGAGCAGGTCGACCTCCAGCTCGAGGTGCTGCTCGCTGCGCAGGAGGTCCTGCCCGCGCTGGACCGCTCGTTCCTCGACGGCCCGCGGACCCTGCAGGTCGCGCTCCTCGCGTTCCAGGCCGTCACGGGCGACGCGACCTCGGCCGCCGGTCGCGCGGCGATCGCCCGACTGGTCGCGGACGAGGACCCCCTGGTGGCCGCGATCGCGTCCCTCACGTTCGACCTGGTCTCGGGGGCGGTCCCGGCCCGTGGGGCCGTGCACCGGCCCGGGATCCTCGACGAGGACATCCGGGAGCTCATCGAGGACTACGCCGACCTCACCGACGTGACGCTCGCCGGGATGGTCGTGAGCGAGACCGCGTTCGCGCTCGTGGACCGCATGCTCAGCGCGCTCGAGGAGTGAACCTCCTCGACGGCTCCGGGGGACGAGGGCTCGGGTGCGTCGCAGCACGCGGGGCTGAGCCCCCGGCGCGGGCCGCCCGTTCCGCGGCCTCGGCGATGTTCTTCTGCATGCCTCCGAACACCACGCCGTGGAACGGCTTGACCGCCCACCAGTAGGCCTGCCCGGCAAGCCCGTGCGGGTGGAAGAGCGCCCGCTGCGCGAAGTAGCTCCGGTCCGGGCCGGACGCCTCCTCGGGAGCGGGCCCGACGTCGTCGGGACCGGTGACCTCCACGGCCGCCTCGTCGACGCGCAGCTCGAGCCACGCGAGCCCCGGGAGCCGCATCTCGGCGCGCAGCAGCAGACGACGCCCCGGCTCGATCGCCTCGACGCGCCAGAAGTCCAGGACGTCGTCGACCACGAGCGTGCGCTCGTCGCGACGGCCGCGCCGCAGACCCGGACCGCCCGACAACCGGTCCAGCAGGCCCCGCACGCGCCACGCGAGCGACCACGAGTACCAGCCGCGCTGCCCGCCGATCGACTCGATGACCTGCCACAGGACGTCCGCCGGGGCGTCCACGACACGACGACGCTCGTCGACGTAGAGCGAGCCGCCCGCCCAGTCGGGGTCGGAGGGCAGCGGGTCGCTCGGGGCGCCCTCGACCGCGGCCGAGGACCAGCGCGTGGTCACCTCGCCGTCGTGGATGCGCTCGAGCGCGAGCTCGACCGCGCGCCGGAAGCCGATGAGACCCTCGGGAGGGTCCGGGACGTACTGCGCGACGTCGTGCTCGTCGCACACGACCTCGTGGACGAGCGACTCGACCAGCGGGCGCGCGATGCTCGCGGGGACGGGCGTCACGAGGCCCACCCAGTGGCTCGACAGGCGCGGCGTCAGGACCGGGACGCTCACGATCAGGCGGCGGGGGAGGCCCGCGACCTGCGCGTAGCCCTGCATCATCTGACGGTAGGTGAGGACGTCCGGGCCACCGATGTCGAACGCGCGCGAGACGTCCGGTGGCATGGTCGCGGAGCCGACCAGGTAGCGCAGCACGTCGCGGATCGCGACGGGCTGGATCCGGTTGTCGACCCAGCGAGGCGTCGTCATCGCGGGCAGGCGCTCGGTCAGGTACCGCATCATCTCGAACGACGCCGAGCCCGAGCCGAGGATCACCGCGGCCTGGAGCACCGTCGTCGGGACCCCCGAGGCGAGCAGGATCTCGCCGACCTCCTTGCGCGAGGCCAGGTGCGGGGACAGCTCGGAGTCGTCGACGTCGGGCGACAGGCCGCCCAGGTAGACGATCCGCCCGACGCCCGCCTCGCGGGCGGCCTGCGCGAACGTCAGCGCGGTGCGACGGTCGCGGGCCGCGAACGAGCGGCCCGTCCCCAGCGAGTGGATGAGGTAGTACGCCACGTCGGCGCCGCGCAGCGCCTCGCGGATCTGGTCCAGGTCGGACGCGTCGGCGCGGACCAGGTCGACGCGCTCGGCCCAGTCGCGCCCGGCCAGGCGCTCGGGACGGCGGGCCAGGGCCCTCACCCGGTGCCCGGCCTCCAGGAGCTCGGGGACGAGCCGGCCCCCGACGTAGCCCGTGACGCCCGTGACCGCGACGGTCAGGGCCGGGCCGGAGGCCGCCGGCGTCGTCGTGGGCGCGTCGGCGGGCGCGGGCGGTGCGGGCTGTGAGGGAGCGGCGTCGTCGGGAGTCATGGTGCTCCCCATGGTGACGCGGGTGCGCGTGACTCGCGACCGGCCGTCCCCGTCACCCGAGGAGGTCGAGCACGGCACGCTCGGCGGCGGCCTGGCTCCGACGCCGTCCCAGGAACGGCGCGACGGTCTGCCCGCGCTCCCAGAGGTCGATCAGACGAGGGTCGATGTACGACGAGCGTGCGACGGCGGGCGTGTTGCCGAGCTCGTCGGCGACGTCGCGCACGACGCCCGCGACCACGGCCCGACGGTCGCGTGCGGACCGCGGCGCGTCACCGGCGTCGGCCAGGGCGCGGGCCGCGAGGACCGTGGCGTGCCAGGTGCGGAAGTCCTTCGCGGTCGCGTCCTCGCCCAGGCGTTCCTTGAGGTAGGCGGACACGTCGGTGCTCGTGACGTCGTGCCACACGACGCCGTCGGGCGTCTCCTCGCGCCACGCGAGCAGGTCGCGCGCACCGCGACGCCGTACGAGCGTCGTGACGACCTCGCGGACGTGGTCGTCCTCGACGACGACGTCGCGCACCTGGCCCGACTTCGCGGGGTAGCGGAAGCGGACCGAGCCGTCGCGCCGGACGCGCACGTGCTCGGTGCGGAGCGTCGCGAGCCCGTAGCTGCCGTTCTGCTTCGCGTACGTCTCGCTGCCCGCGCGGAAGTACGCGAGGTCCAGCAGCCGGAACGCGAGCGCGAGGACCTTGTCCCGCGGCATGCCGTCCAGCGCGAGGTCCTTGGCGACCCGACGGCGCGCGGCGGGCAGCCGGGCACCGACCGCGAGGACGTGGTCGAACTTGCGGCGGCTCCGGCGCTCGCGCCACTGCTCGTGGTACAGGTACTGGCCGCGGCCCGCGTCGTCGTACCCGAACGCCTGGATGTGGCCGTCGGGGTAGCGGCAGATCCAGACCTCGGTCCAGGCGGGCGGGACGACCAGCCGGGTGCAGCGTGCGACCTCGTCCGCGTCGGTCAGGCGTGACCCGTCGACGTCGAGGTAGGAGAACCCCTTCCCGTGGCGGCGGCGCCCGTACCCGGGGGAGGAGAGCGAGACGCGGCGCAGGCGGACCATCCGGTCATCCTGCACCGCGTCCCGGTGGCTCGCTCGTTCAGGGAGGCCCTCAGACCGGGAGCCGCAGCATGCCCTCCTGCGCGATGCTCGCCACGAGCCGCCCGTCACGCGTGAAGACGCGCGCGGCGCCGAGGCCGCGGCCACCCTGCGCGCTCGGCGAGGACTGCACGTACAGCAGCCACTCGTCGACGCGGGCGTCCCGGTGCCACCACATGGCGTGGTCGAGGCTCGCGATCGACGCACCGGGCGTGACCCAGCTCGAACCGGTCTTGCGCAGCACGGGCTCGAGCATGATCTGGTCGCACGCGTACGCCATGAGGGCACGGTGCAGGAGCTGGTCGCCCTCGACCGGGCCGCGGGCCTTCATCCACACCATCTGCTGGTCGGTGCGCTCGGCGCCCGGGCCCAGGTAGAGCGACCCGCCCACGTGCCGCAGGTCGAACGCCGACTCGTGCGAGCGCGACCGGGCCGCGGGGTGCGGGATCGCGCCCAGCTCGTCGAACGCCGAGGGCAGCGTCTCGGGGTCCGGGGCCTCGGGCATGGGCGACGTGTGCTCGACGCCGTCCTGCTCCTCCTGGAACGAGGCGATCATCGACAGGATCGGCTTGCCGTGCTGCACGGCGTGCGTGCGGCGCGCGCTGAACGAGCGTCCGTCGCGCAGCTTCTCGACCGCGAACTCGATCGGGGCGTCGAGGTCCCCGGCGCGCAGGAAGTACCCGTGCATCGAGTGGGGGCGTCGGTCTCCGTCGACCGTCAGGCCCGCGGCCATGAGCGCCTGCGCGAGCACCTGGCCACCGTAGATCCGGGCGTTGGGCTGGTCGACGCTCAGGCCGCCGAAGCGCACGTCGGCGCCGTCGGAGCGGGAGTCGTCGGCGGGCTTCTCCTCGAGCTGGAGCGCTCGCAGCAGGTTGCCCAGGGGGTCGCGGGCGAGCTCGTCGGCCGTGACCTTGGTGCGCAAGGGCTGGGCTCGGTCGCGTTGCTCGGGCTGGTCGGCGCGGGGGGCCGTCACGTCGGTCACGTCACTCCTCGAAGGTGTTGATCAGCGAGTGGGCGGCACGCTCCAGGTAGTCCCAGAGAGTTGCCTCGTGCAGCGGGGCGAGGTCCAGGGAGTCGACGCCGGCGCGCATGTGCGTGAGCCAGCGGTCCCGCGCGTCGGGGTTGACCTTGAACGGCGCGTGCCGCATGCGCAGCCGCGGGTGGCCGCGCTGCTCGGAGTACGTCGTGGGACCACCCCAGTACTGCTCCAGGAACATGGTCAGGCGGACCTTGGCGGGGCCGAGGTCCTCCTCGGGGTACATGGGCTTGAGCACGGGGTCCGCGGCGACGCCCTCGTAGAACACGTCGACGAGGCGCACGAACGTCTCGTGACCCCCGATCGCGTCGTACAGGCTGTCCGAGGACGCGACGGACTCGCGCAGGCGCGGAGCCGCGGTGCTCACCGGGAGGGCGCTGGGGGAGCTGCCGGGCGGCGGCGCGGGCGAGCCGCCGGGGTGGGGGACAGGATCGCTGGTCACGCGGCCATCATCCCACCCGGTCGGACCGGCCGGAGGACCCGGGTGACGTGACGCTCGCCGCTGTCGGGCTCCTCACAGCCCCAGCTCGTCGAGCTGGGGGAGGGCGGCACGCACGGCTGCTCGCGCGTCGGCCGCGCTCTCGGCGGCGAGCGCGAGCTGTGCGACCTCGCGGCACTCGGCGACCGTGACCGCGCCCAGCAGGGCGGCGACGTCGGGGATCGCGCGGGCCGTCATGGACAGCGAGGACACCCCGAGCCCGACGAGCACGGACGCGAGCACGGGGTTCGACGCGGCCTCGCCGCACACGCCCACGGGTCGACCCTGGAGGTCGCCGCCGCGGCAGGTCGCGGCCACGAGCTGGAGCACGGCGGGCTGCCAGGGGTCGCTGAGCTCGGCGAGCGAGCCGAGGAGGCGGTCGGCCGCCATCGTGTACTGCGTGAGGTCGTTGGTGCCGATCGACGCGAAGTGCGCGCGGGCGAGCACGGGCCCGGCGAGCAGTGCCGCGCTGGGCACCTCGATCATGACGCCCGCGGTCCCCAGGCCGTGGGCCGCGCAGCGCGCGACGAACCACTCGGTCTCGGCCACGGTCGAGACCATCGGTGCCATGACCCACACGACGGCCTCCTCGGCGGCGGCCGCGAGGGCGATCGCCTCGAGCTGCTGCTCCAGGAGGTCGGGCCACTTCTGGGCCGTGCGCAGCCCGCGCACCCCGAGGGCCGGGTTCTCCTCGTCGTCGACCGACAGGAAGTGCAGGGGCTTGTCCGCCCCGGAGTCGAGCGTGCGGATCACGACCTTGCGGCCGGGGAAGGCGCGGAAGACGGTGCGGTAGGCCTCGACCTGCTCCTCGGTCGTGGGCGGTTCCTCACGGTCGAGGAACGCGAACTCGGAGCGGAAGAGACCGACCCCCTCGGCCCCGGCCGCCGCGGCGGGCGCCGCACCGGCCGGGTCGCCGATGTTGGCCAGGAGCTGGACGCGGTGCCCGTCGGCGGTGCGTCCCTCCCCGGAGAACGTCCGCACGGTCGCGGCGAGCGCGCGCGCCGCCGAGACCTGCGCGTCGGTGGGGTGCACGACCACGGTCCCGGCCGACCCGTCCACGAGGACCGTGTCGCCGGCGACGAGCGCCGCGCTGGCCCCGGCCGCGGCGACGACCGCAGGGATGCCCATGGCGTTGGCGACGATCGCGGTGTGCGACGTCGGCCCGGCCCCGTCCGTCACGATCGCGAGCACGCGTGCGGGGTCCAGCCCGGCGGTCACCGAGGGGGCCAGGTCGGACGCGACGAGCACGAACGGCTCGGGGTGGTCCGGGACGCCGGGGGCGGGACGGCCCGAGAGCGCGGCGACGATCCGGTCGCGCACGTCCGCGATGTCGCGCGCACGCTCGGCGAAGTACCCGCCGAGGGCCTCGAACTGCTGGGCCACGGACTCGGCGGCCTCCCACACCGCGCGCTCGGCGACGAGATGCTCCTCGACGACCCGTCGTTCGGCGTCGGCCGCGAGCGTGGGGTCGGTGGCCATGGCGGCCGTGGCCTCCAGGACGTCGCGCGTGTCCCCGGTCGCGGCGGCTGCGGCGCGGTCGAGGTCGGCCTGCACCTGCGCCGCTGCGACCGGGATGCGGTCGGCCTCGGCGCGCAGGTCGGCCGTGGGGCTCAGCCGGAGCCCGGGGGAGGGCTCGGCGAGCGGCTCGGGCAGGAGGACGACCGGCCCGACGACCTTTCCGGGGCACACCCCGATGCCGGTGATCGTCCGCTGTTCCTCGCTGGTCACGACGTCCTCCTGAGCTCGCCCGACCCCGGCGGTCGGCCGGGGGCCCTCTCTGGCAGTGTTCCTCAGGCGCGAGGGGAGCGCCAAGCGGGCGGCCGTGGCGGGCGTCGCTCTCTCCGGGAAGAGGCGCGGCAGGCCCGACGGCGCCACGGCGGTCCCGCGCACGGGTCGCGGCCCGCAGGACCCGCCCCGGGCCCGGGGGAGACCTGCGCGGCCGGACCCGCCCGGGCGGGCGAGCAGCGCCGTCGGGCCGTGAAATCGCCCGCTGTTCTCCCTCCCGGGCACCGGCTGCGAGACTAGGGTGTGAGGAAAGAGGCCTGTTCCCAGGCCTTGGCCCCGGCAACGACGCCCGCAGCACCGAGTCAGGAGTTCGTAGATGAGCAAGGCACAGCAGATCCTCGAGGCGCTCGGCGGACAGGCGAACGTGATCGACCTCGAACCCTGCATCACCCGGCTGCGCGTCGAGGTGACCAACCCGGCCCTGGTCGACGAGGTCGGGCTCAAGGCCACGGGCGCGTTCGGCGTCGTGCGCTCGGGCCGCGTCATCCAGGTCATCGTGGGGCCGGAGGCCGACAACCTCGCTGCCGAGCTCGACACCCTGCGCTGACGCGAGCAGATGCCCCCGACCGGTCCCGCACGCCCCGTGAGGACCGGCTCGTCGCACGACGAGCCGGTCCTCGTGGTCGGAGCACCGCTGAGCGGTACCGTCCGCGCGCTGACGGACGTCCCCGACCCCGTCTTCGCGCAGGAGTTCGTCGGCCCCGGGCTCGCGATCGAGCCCACCGTGGACCGGGACGGGATCTCGACGGTCGTGGCGCCCGCGGCCGGCGTCCTCGGCTCGCTCTTCCCGCACGCGTTCGCGCTCGAGACGCCCGGGGGACGCACCGTCCTGGTGCACCTCGGGATCGACACGGTCCGGCTCGGCGGCGAGGGCTTCCAGCTCCACGTCGAGGCCGGTGACCAGGTCGAGGTCGGTGCGACCCTGCTGTCGTGGGAGCCCGAGCGCGTGGCCGCGCTCGGCCTTCCGACCGTGTGTCCCGTCGTCGCGCTCCAGGGGGACCCCGCCGCGCTGACGACGCTCGTCGAGCCCGGCCGGGCGGTCCGGGCCGGGGAGCCCGTGCTCTCCTGGGCCTAGCGGCCCGTCAGCGGCCCGTCAGCGGCCCGTCAGCGGTCCGGCTGCGACGGGTCGTCGGCCATCGCGTCGCGGCCTGTGTCGCGGGCCGTGGCGGACGCCCCCGGGGGCTGCACCGAGTCCCGCCGCTGCACGGAGTCGCCGTTCTGCACCGTGTCCCTGTTCTGCAAGGTGTCCTGCGGGCCCGTCGCCGGAGCCGCGCCCCGGGCCGGGGCGGTGCCGTGCGGCGGGACCTCGGCGTCGGGTACCGCGGCGTCCTCGACCTCGGCGGGGGCCTCCGCCCCGGGCAGGGGCACCCTGGCCGCGGCGAGGCGCTCGCGGACCGTCGTGCGCAGGGCGCGCGAGACCTCGCTCTGCATCGCGGCCTGCGTCTTGACCGAGACCCTGAGGACCATCTCCTCGGGGGTCATGGACTCGATGCCGGACACGGCGGGCTGCTCCAGGAGGTACGTCCCCAGGACGGGGTCCGCCGCGACCTCCTGGCCGGCGTCGCGCAGGACCCGCTCGACCTGCTCGAGGTCCGCGAAGTAGGCGACGTGCACCTCGACCGAGGCGCGCCCCCACTCCTGCGACTTGTTGCCCGTGCGCAGGATCTCGCCGTTGCGGATGTACCAGAGGGTGCCGTCGGCGTCGCGGACCTTGGTCACGCGCAGCGCGACCTCCTCGACCGTGCCGGACACGACACCGAAGTCGACCGAGTCGCCCACCCCGTACTGGTCCTCGAGCAGCATGAACGTGCCGGACAGGAAGTCCTTGACGAGGCTCTGTGCGCCGAAGCCCAGGGCGACGCCCACGATCCCGGCCGACGCGAGGAACGGCGCGATGTTCATGCCCAGCTCGGTCAGGACCATGAGGACGATCGTGGTGCCCACGAGGATGTTCACGGTCGAGCGCAGCACCGAGCCGATCGTGCGGGCCCGCTGGGCGCGGCGGGCGTTCGCGAGCGGGTTGGCCCGCAGCAGCACCGTGCCGACCGCGGACTGGCTCAGGCCCTTCATGCCACGGCGCTCGGTCAGCGGTGTGCCGTCGGCGATGTGCTCGGCGACGCGGTTGATGAGCCGGCGCAGGATCGCGAGCAGGATCGAGCCGATCACGACGATGAGGATGATCCGCAGGGGCGTGCCGAGGAACCACTCGAGCCAGACGTTGGCCGTGTCCGCGAACTGCTCGCCCACGCTGTCTGAGGGGGACGGGGTCGGAGAATCCATCCCGGCAGGTTACCTGCCGCGACCGCCCGCCCGACGACGTCTCCCGCGCCTCACCGGGGCCCGTGCGCAGGTCGCGAAGACGGTGTGAGAGGCGCGCGAGAACGACGTGCACGCGCCCGAACCCGGCCCGCCGGCAGGACGGGCGCGCCGCCCCGGCACCCATCACCCGCGCCACACCGGCCCCAAGCGCTGCCGTCGCCGCATCGCTCTGGCAGGATCACCCTCGTGAGCGTTCCACAGCATGTCTCGGCCGAGGTCCCCGAACCGCTGGTCCAGCTGGCCGCTGCCCATGGCGTCGCACCGGACTTCTGGGGCTTCGACGGCACGCAGCGCCAGGTGAGCGCGCAGACGCTCGTCGCTGTGCTCGAGGCCCTCGGCGTGCCGGCCTCTTCTCCCGAGAAGGTCGCGGTCAGCCTCGAGCACTCGGTCGACGACGAGTGGCGGCAGATGCTGCCCCCGACCCTGGTCGTGCGCCAGGGCGACGAGGTCCGCTTCCCCGTGCACGTCGCCGACGGTTCGCCGGTCGAGGTGTGGGCCGAGCTCGAACCCGTCGAGGCGCACGGGTTCCGGTCCACCGCTCCACCGGTCCGTGAACGTCGGGCTCTCGCTCAGGTCGACGCGTACGTCGAGCCGCGCACGGTCGACGGGCGGGCGATCGGGCGCGCGACGTTCGCCGTCCCGGCCGACCTCCCGCTGGGCTGGCACGAGGTCCACGCCACGAGCGACGGCACGCAGGCGCGGGCGACGCTGGTCGTGACGCCGCAGCGCCTCGAGCTCCCCGAGCCCCTCCGGGAGGGGCGGGCCTGGGGGCTCATGACCCAGCTGTACTCGGTGCGGTCCAAGGCGTCGTGGGGCGTGGGAGACCTCGCGGACCTCGCGGACCTCGCGTGGCTGGGCGCGCACCGGGCCGGTGCCGACTTCGTGCTGGTCAACCCGTTGGCCGCGGCCGAGCCGCGCACGCCCATGACGCCGTCGCCCTACCTGCCCACGAGCAGGCGGTTCGTGAACCCGCTCTACATCCGCGTCGAGGACGTCCGCGAGACGGGCTACCTGTCGGCCGCCGACCGCTCGCTCGTGGAGTGGTCGTTCGACCCGGTCCGCGACCTGAGCTCCGACGCGGGGCCCATCGACCGTGACGCCGCCTGGGAGGCCAAGAAGGCTGCGCTCGAGGTCGTCTTCGCGGCCCCCCGGTCCACCGCGCGCCAGGCGTCGTTCGACGCGTTCCGGGCCGAGCAGGGCAAGGGCCTCGAGGACTTCGCGACGTGGTGCATGCTGGCGGACCACTTCGGCGACCGCGACTGGCCGCCGCTGGCCCTCGACCCCTCGTCCCCGACGGTCGCCGCCCTCCGGGAGCAGCACGACGACCAGGTCGAGTTCTACTGCTGGCTGCAGTGGGTCGCCGACGAGCAGCTCGAGGTCGCGCAGCGCACGGCGCTCGACGCCGGGATGTCGGTCGGGATCATGCACGACCTCGCGGTGGGCGTGCACCCGCACGGCGCGGACGCGTGGGCGCACCGCGGTGTGCTCGCCCGGGGCGTGACGGTCGGCGCACCGCCGGACATGTACAACCAGCAGGGGCAGAACTGGTCGCAGCCGCCGTGGGACCCGCGCGCCCTGGCGCGTGCCGGGTACGCACCGTTCCGTGACCTGCTGCGCACGGTCCTGCGGCACGCGGGAGCGATCCGGGTCGACCACGTGATCGGCCTGTTCCGGCTCTGGTGGATCCCGGGGGCGGCGCGCGCCGACGCCGGCGCCTACGTGCGCTACGACCACGAGGCGCTCGTGGGCATCCTGTGCCTCGAGGCCCAGCGTGCCGGGGCGCTCGTGATCGGCGAGGACCTCGGGGTGTTCGAGCCGTGGGTCCGCGAGTACCTGACGGAGCGCGGCATCCTGGGGACGTCGGTGCTGTGGTTCGAGAAGGACGAGGCGGGGCGTCCGTTGGCCCCCGAGGCGTACCGCCGGCTGGCGTTGGCGACGATCACCACGCACGACCTGCCACCGACCGCGGGCTATCTCGCGGGCGAGCAGGTCGACCTGCGCGAGCGCCTGGGCCTGCTCACCGAGCCGGCCGCCCACGTCCGTCAGGTCGCGCGCGCCGAGCGGGACGCGATGGTCGCCCTGCTCACGGAGCGGGGGCTGATCGGCGAGGACCCGTCGGAGCGTGAGCTCGTCGAGGCGCTGCACGTCCTGGTCACGCACTCCCCGGCGGTCCTGGTCGGGGTGTCGCTGGCCGACGCGGTGGGGGAGCGTCGGACGCAGAACCAGCCGGGGACGGACCAGGAGTACCCCAACTGGAAGGTGCCTCTGGGCGACCCGTCGGGCAACGTGGTCCTGCTCGAGGACCTGTTCGACAACGCCCGGCTGCTCTCGCTCGCGAAGGTCATGCGCGAGGCCCTGTCCTGACCCTGGCGCCGGGCCGGCGGTCCGTCGTCGAGGAGGAGGTTCCGGCCCTCTCCGTCGACGCGATCCCTCGACCTGGTGCAGGTACCGGGAACGACCGACGCCGGGGTGGAGGGATCGTTCCCCTCCACCCCGGCGTCGGTCGTCGGGGGTGCGTCAGCCTCAGACGTCCGCGGCCTGCGCCGTGAGCGCCCGCTCGACGCCCGCCAGGTTCTCGACGACCAGGCGGCGCAGCGCCGGGGCCGCGTCGGCGTGGGCGTCGAGCCAGGCCTGCGTCGCGTCGCGCAGCTCCTCGTTCGCGAGCGCCGCCGGGTACAGGCCCACGACCAGCGTCTCGGCGATGTGGTAGCTCCGCTCGGCCCACAGCGTGGTCAGCGAGGAGAAGTACCGCTCGACGAGCGGCGCGAGGACGGCCGGGTCGTTGACGTGCTGGAAGCCCTGCGTCGTGGCCCGCACGATCGCGTTGGGGGCCTCGTCCGACTCGACGAGCGAGGCGAACGCCGCGACCTTGGCCTCGGTCGTGGGGGTCGTCGCGGTCGCGCGCGCAGCCGACTGCTGGCCCGTCGCCGTGCGGTCCTGCGCGAGCGCGGCGTCGACCTCGGCCTGGTCCGCACGGCCCAGGAGGACGAGGCCCTCGAGGATCTCCCAGCGCAGGTCGGTGTCGATCTCCAGCCCCTCCAGGGCCGACGAACCGTCGAGCAGCCCGCGCAGCACGTCGGCGTGCGCAGGCGTCGAGGCCAGGTGCGCGAAGAACTTCACGAACTGGAACTGGGCGTCGGTGCCGGCCTGCGCGGACTGCGCGAGGCGCCACAGCTCGTCGCCGACGACCGCGAGCGTCGCGGCCTGCCTGCCCGGTGCGACGTACGACTTCGCGGCCAGCGCGAGCTGGTTGAGCGTGGTGCGGATGGTCGTGGACTCGGTCTCGCGGGCGATGTTGCCCAGGACCAGGCGCACGTACTCGCTCGCCGGGGTCTCGCCGTCGCGCGTCGCGTCCCAGACCGAGCCCCACACGAGCGAGCGTGCGAGCGGGTCGGTGATGTCGGCGAGGTGCTCGACGGCGACCTCGAGCGAGGCGTCGTCGAGACGGATCTTGGCGTACGCCAGGTCGTCGTCGTTGAGCAGCACGAGCTGCGGCCGGTCGAGGCCCGCGAGCTCGGGGACCTCGGTGCGGACGCCGTCGACGTCGATCTCGACGCGGTGCTCACGCACCAGGGCGCCGTCGACCACGTTGTAGAAGCCGATCGCGAGGCGGTGGGGACGGATCGTCGGGTAGTCGGCCGGGGCCTCCTGGAGCACCGCGAACGACACGATGCGCTGGTGCGCGTCGAGCTCGATCTCCGGGCGCAGCGTGTTGACGCCCGCGGTCTCGAGCCACAGCCGTGCCCACGAGCCGAGCTCGCGCCCGCTCGTGGCCTCGAGCTCGGTCAGCAGGTCCTTGAGCTCGGTGTTCCGGTACTCGTGCTTCTTGAAGTACTGGGCCACGCCGGCCATGAAGGCGTCGATGCCGACCCAGGCCACGAGCTGCTTGAGGACCGACCCGCCCTTGGCGTAGGTGATGCCGTCGAAGTTGACCTGCACGTCCTCGAGGTCGTTGATGGTCGCGACGATGGGGTGCGTCGAGGGGAGCTGGTCCTGGCGGTAGGCCCAGGCCTTCTCCATCGCGGCGAACGTGGTCCAGGCCTCGGTCCACTCGGTGGCCTCGGCGGTCGCGAGCGTCGAGGCCCACTCCGCGAAGGACTCGTTGAGCCACAGGTCGTTCCACCACTTCATGGTGACCAGGTCGCCGAACCACATGTGCGCGAGCTCGTGCAGGATCGTCACGACGCGGCGTTCCTTGATCGCGTCGGTGACCTTGGAACGGAAGACGTAGGTCTCGGTGAACGTCACGGCGCCCGCGTTCTCCATGGCCCCGGCGTTGAACTCGGGCACGAAGAGCTGGTCGTACTTGGCGAACGGGTACGGGTAGTCGAACTTCTCCTCGAAGAACGCGAAGCCCTGGCGGGTCTTCTCGAAGATGTAGTCCGCGTCCAGGTGGGGCGCGAGCGACTTGCGCGCGAACACGCCGAGCGGGATCACGCGGCCGTCCGAGGAGGTCAGCTCGGAGCGCTCGACCACGTACGGGCCGGCGACGATCGCGGTGATGTAGGTCGAGATGACCTGCGTGGGCTCGAACGTCCACGTCGAGGCCTCGACGGCGTCGTCGGTGGCGTGCGTCGCGGGGACGGGCTCGGGCGTGGGCGAGTTGGACACGACCTGCCACGCCGACGGCGCGGTGACCGTGAACTGGAACGTCGCCTTGAGGTCGGGCTGCTCGAACGCGGCGAACACGCGGCGCGAGTCGGGTACCTCGAACTGGCTGTAGAGGTAGACCTCGCCGTCGACCGGGTCGACGAAGCGGTGCAGGCCCTCGCCCGAGTTGGTGTAGGCGGCGTCCGCGACGATGCGGAGCTCGTTCTCGGCGGCGAGACCGTCGAGCTGGATGCGGGAGTCGGCGAAGACCTGCTCGACGTCGAGCGCCTCGCCGTTGAGGACGACCTCGTGGACCGTCGGAGCGATCAGGTCGATGAAGGTGCTCGCCCCGGCGGTCGCGGCGAACCGCACCACCGTGGTCGAGCCGAACGTCGTGGGTCCCGTGGTGAGGTCGAGGGCGACCTCGTAGGAACGGACGGTGACGACACCGGCGCGCTCGGCGGCTTCGGCGCGGGTGAGGTTCTCTCCGGGCACAAACATCTCCTCAGTACGGATCGGGCTGGCCGGGTGGGCCGCGTCGATTGTCCCACGGGGACCCCCGCAGGTCGCCGCCTCTCGCGGGAACCTCGGGGAACCGGAATGTCCGGGTCGGGGTGCGTGTTGACAGGGCGGGGCAGCGGGACCGCGCCCCTGTCCGACCCTGCCCACCTGCTGAGGAGACCTGCCCCGTGACTGCTGTGACGACGTCGTACACCGTGGACGAACCGCGTGAGGGCGACGCGCCCGTGCGCACCGCCGACTTCTGGTTCGACCCGCTGTGTCCCTGGGCCTGGATGACGAGCCGGTGGATGGACGAGGTCTCGACGGTCCGCGACGTGAGCGTGCGCTGGCACGTCATGAGCCTGTCGGTCCTCAACGAGGGCCGCGAGCTGCCCGAGAAGTACCGCGACCTCATGGAGCGCGGCTGGGGCCCGGTCCGGGTCGTGGTCGCGGCGCAGCAGGAGCACGGCGACGAGGTCGTCAAGCCGCTCTACGACGCGATCGGCACGCGCCTGCACCCGGGCGGGCGCAGCGATTTCGACGCCGTGATCGCCGAGGCGCTCGCCGAGGTCGGCCTGCCCGCCTCGCTCGCCGAGCACGCGACGAGCGACCGCTACGACGCCGAGCTGCGCGCCTCGCACGCCGAGGGCATCTCGCGCGTGGGCGAGGACGTCGGGACGCCCGTGGTGGCGTTCGGGGACGTCGCGTTCTTCGGTCCGGTCGTGACGCCCGCGCCCAAGGGCGAGGACGCGGGGCGGCTGTGGGACGGGTGCGTCCTGGTCGCCTCGACGCCCGGCTTCTTCGAGCTCAAGCGCACGCGCACGCAGGGGCCGGTCTTCGACTGACCCCAGGCTGCCGCCCGACGGCGCGTCCCCGGCTCCGGCCGAGGGGCGCGCCGTCGTCGTCCCCGCCCGTCCTGCCCGACGGCGTCACCCGCCCCCGCGCGAGGGCGCACCGGTCCCGTGCGCGGTCGTGCGTCGGGTGGGCGGACCGGACGTGCGACCGGGCGCTGGACCGGGCGCCGGACCGGGCGCCGGACCGGGCGTGGAAGGATCGACGGCATGGTTCCCTGGAAGCAACTCGTCGACGATGCCCCCGACCTCGCCGCGCGCGTGCGCTCCCGCTTCGAGGCGGCAGGGCAGCACGTCCTGGCGACCCGCACGCTCACGGGATCGCCGCGGGTCAGCGGCACCGAGGTCGGTTTCTGGGGCGACGAGGTGTGGGTCGGTTCGACGTCCCGCTCGGGCAAGTCGATGGACCTGCTCGTCGACCCCCGGTGCGTTCTTCACTCCAACCCGGGGGACGGGTCCCGGACCCAGGGGGACGTCCAGGTCGACGCGACGGTTCGCGCCCTCGCCAAGGACGCCCCGCGCAGGGCCGAGGTCCTCGCCGCAGCAGGTCGGACCGAGCCGTTCCAGCTCTTCTGGCTCGACCTCGTCCGGGTCCGCCTGACCACGGTCGTGGACGACGCGACGCGTGTGGAGACCTGGCGCCCGGGCACCGGGGTGCACGTCGACGTGCACCCGACCTGAGCGGGTCTCCGGGGCGGGGCCAGCAGCGGCTTGCCGGACCTCCGGTGTGGTGCATACGGGACTGATCGGACAGCCCTGTAGTTCGACCGACGCCCGGAGGCCGTGCAATGCTGCGTACTTCTGCCCCGGATCTGCGGGGCCCCCGTCCTCAGAGGAGCTGTGATGTCCGGCAACGCCCCCGTGCCTCCGCCGCCCCCGCACTCCGAGCCTGCCCAGCAGCCTCCGGTCATCCAACCCCGGGCCCAGCGGTCCACGCCGCCGCCCTCAGCCCAGGACCAGCAGGCCACGGCGTACCAGCCGGTGCAGCCGGCTCACCCGGCCTACGGTCAGGACCAGCAGGCCACGGCGTACCAGCCGGTGCAGCCGGCTCACCCGGCCTACGGTCAGGACCAGCAGGCCACGGCGTACCAGCCGGCGCAGCCCGCGTACCAGGCTCCGGCCTACCAGCAGCCCGCGTACCAGCCGCCGCCGCCCGCGTTCGCGCCCGGCTCCGGCCAGCAGCCCGGCTACGCGGCGCCGCAGCAGCCTGCGCCGCAGCAGCAGTACGCCGCGCAGCAGCCTGCGCCTCAGCAGTACGCGCCCCAGCCGCAGTACGCGCCCCAGCAGGCCTACCAGCCCGCGTACACCGAGCAGCCGCAGCCGGCCCCCCCAGGGGGCTCGGGCAGCGGCCAGGGCGGTCGGCCAGGCAAGAGCAGGCGCGGCCTCAGCCCCGGGTGGATCGCCTTCATCGCGGTCGACGTGATCCTGGTCGGGATCGTGATCGCGTTCGCGATCAACCTCGCAGGCGGCAGCGACGGAGCTCCTCCGTCCGAGGGGCCCGGCACGTCGGCCGAGGCGCCCGCGGCCGAGCAGCCCGAGGCGCCCGCCGAGGAGCCAGGTCCCGCCGTGATCACGGGGGAGTCCGTGACCAGCCCCAGCAAGAACATCACGTGCACGATCAGCGAGGACGGCGTCTCGTGCGGCATCGCCGAGCTCGCGACGCAGCCTGCCGCGGTCGACGGGTGCAAGGGGACCAAGGGGTACGTCGCGACGCTCACGGGCGACGGCGTCGACATCCCCTGCGTGCCCTCGGCGGACCAGCCCAAGAAGGCCGGCAACGACGTCCCGGTGCTCGAGTACGACCAGTCCAAGGAGGTCGGCTCCTACTCCTGCACGAGCTCCAAGACCGGCATGCGCTGCACCGACAGCGAGACGGGCAAGGGGTTCAACCTGGCGAAGGCCGGGCTGTCCTCCTTCTGAGCCGGACGCCGTGGGCGGTGCTCGCCGCCCCGTGCCCGGCTCGGACGTCCCGTGACGCACGCTGCCCCGGCCCCCTGACGGGGACCGGGGCAGCGTCATGTCCGCGTCACCAGATGCGGACGCGGTCCTCCGGGGCGAGGTACAGCGCGTCGGAGTCGCTCACGTCGTAGGCCTCGTAGAACTCGTCCACGTTGCGCACCACGCCGTTGCAGCGGAACTCGTTCGGGGAGTGCGGGTCGGTCGCGAGACGGCGCACGACCTCCTCGTCACGTCCCTTCGCCTGCCACACCTGCGCCCAGCCGAGGAACACGCGCTCGATGCCCGTCAGGCCGTCGATCACCGGCGCCTCGGACAGGGGGCGGCCCAGCGCGATGCGGTACGCCTTGAGCGCGATCGACAGACCGCCCAGGTCGCCGATGTTCTCCCCGATCGTCAGGGCGCCGTTGACGTGCGGGCCGTCCGCCGGGAGCTGTGCGGGGCGGAACGCGTCGTACTGGGCGATGAGCGCCTTGGTGCGGACCTCGAACTCGGCCCGGTCCTGCGGCGTCCACCAGTCCTCGAGGCGACCGTCGCCGTCGTACTTGGACCCCTGGTCGTCGAACCCGTGGCCGATCTCGTGGCCGATCACGGCCCCGATCCCGCCGTAGTTGACCGCGTCCTCGGCGTCCGGGTCGAAGAACGGCGGCTGGAGGATCGCCGCGGGGAAGACGATCTCGTTCATGCCCGGGTTGTAGTAGGCGTTGACGGTCTGCGGCGTCATGAACCACTCGTCGCGGTCGAGCGGCTTGCCGATCTTGCCCAGCTCGCGGTCCTGGTCGAACGCGTTGGAGCGGCGCACGTTGCCCAGCAGGTCGTCGGCCTCGATCACGAGCGCCGAGTAGTCGCGCCACTTCACCGGGTACCCGATCTTGGGCGTGAACGCCTCGAGCTTGGCGAGCGCCTTGACCTTGGTCTCCTCCGTCATCCAGTCCAGCCCCTGGATGGACTCGCGGTACGCCGCGACGAGGTGCGCGACGAGCTCCTCCATGCGCGCCTTGTGGGTCGGCGGGAAGTGCCGCTCGACGTACACCGCGCCCACGGCCTCGCCCAGCGCGCCCTCGACGAGGGAGACGCCGCGCTTCCAGCGCTCGCGGACCTCCTGCGCACCGGAGAGCGTGCGGCCGTAGAAGTCGAAGTTGGCCTCGACCAGCTCGTCCGTGAGGTACGGGGCCCGCGCCGAGACCAGGTGGTACACCGCCCACAGCTTCCAGTCCTCGACCGGGAGCGACTGCCACAGCTCGGCGAACCCGGCCGCGAAGCCCGGCTCGCGGACCACGAGGTGGTCGAGCGACCCCTCGGGCGCACCCAGGGCCAGGACCCACGCGTGCCAGTCGAAGCCCGGTGCCGACTCGGCGAGCGCACCCAGCGTCATGGGGTTGTACGTGAGGTCGGCGTCGCGGTCGCGCACGACGTCCCAGTGGTGCGTCGCGAGCTGCGTCTCGAGGGCCATGACCCGCTCGGCGGCGTCCTCGGGCGACGCCCCCCAGGTGTCCGCGGTGACGCCCGCGAGCGTGAGCATGCGCGCGACGTGCGGGACGTACCTGGCGCGGATCTCGGCGTACTGCTCCTCGCGGTAGTACGCCTCGTCAGGCAGCCCCAGGCCGCCCTGGTACAGGTAGGCGACGTACTTCTCGGGGTCCTTCGCGTCGTTGTCGACCCAGAACCCGAACGCGCCGGCACCGCCCGTGCGCTGCAGCGCTCCGAGCGCGCCCGTCAGCTCGGCCTGGTTCGTCGCGGCAGCGAGCAGCGCGAGGTCCGGGGCGAGCGGGGTGACGCCGC
Source organism: Oerskovia sp. 140933 (assembly GCF_059651515.1). Lineage (NCBI taxonomy): Bacteria > Bacillati > Actinomycetota > Actinomycetes > Micrococcales > Cellulomonadaceae > Oerskovia > Oerskovia sp. 140933. The sequence goes on along the minus strand of NZ_JAMXIO010000001.1, from coordinate 139,041 downwards.
GCGCCTCGATCGACTCGGTGTCCATGAAGCTCGCGAACAGCGCGCCGATCTGCGCCTGGACGCCCGTGGCGTTCCCGGCCTCGACCGCGGCCGCGGCGTCCTTGATGATCTCGCGCACGTGCTCCTCGGCCTGGTCGTGCAGCGCGCGGAACGCGCCGTCCATGGACCGGTCGGCGGGGATCTCGTGCGTCTCGAGCCAGCGCCCGTTGACGTGCCGGTACAGGTCGTCCTGCGGACGGACGGCCGGGTCGAGCGCTGACAGGTCGATGCCGGAGGTCACCGTTCCTGCGGCGCCCGCAGCGGTCAGGTCTCCGCCTGCGACGGATGATGTGGTCTGTGTCATGCGTCTCAGGTTATGCGAGCGTGCACGCATCCGGGAGCGGCGTCGGGGATGATGGGGGCATGCGCGTTCACATTGCAGCGGACCACGCGGGGTACGAGCTCAAGGCTCACCTCGTCACGCACCTCGAGAGCTCGGGCCACGACGTCGTGGACCACGGCGCCCACGAGTACGACGCCCTCGACGACTATCCGTCGTTCTGCATCGCGGCCGGCGAGGCCGTCGTCGCGGAGCCGGGGAGCCTGGGCGTCGTGATCGGCGGCTCGGGCAACGGCGAGCAGATCGCGGCCAACAAGGTCGACGGCGTGCGTGCAGCGCTGGCCTGGAACCTCGACACCGCGAGGCTGGCCCGGCAGCACAACGACGCCAACGTCATCTCGGTCGGCGGGCGTCAGCACACGGTCGAGGAGGCGACGTCGTTCGTCGACGCGTTCCTCGCGGAGCCCTTCAGCGGTGACGAGCGCCACCAGCGCCGCATCGACCAGCTCGCCGCCTACGAGGCGTCGCGCCACCAGGCGTGAGGTCCGTCCGCACCGTGCGCGGGCTGTTGGCGTCTTCCCGCGTGCGCGGGCCGGGCGGTGCGACCCATGCCTGAGGGCCACACCGTCCACCGCCTCGCCCGCACGTTCGCCGAGCTCTTCACGGGCCAGGTCCTGGCCGTGTCGAGCCCGCAGGGTCGGTTCACGGCCGGGGCGGCCCTGCTCGACGGCTCGCGCCTGGCCGCCTCGCGCGCCTGGGGCAAGCAGCTCTTCCTGGGCTTCGCGGACCCGTCCGTGGACCCTGCCACGCGGGCCGAGGGGCCGCGTCCCGACGACGACCTGCGCTGGCTGCGCGTCCACCTGGGCCTCTACGGGGCCTGGACGTTCGCGGGTGACGGGAGCTCCGCCGTCGTGCACGCGATCGGTGCGCCCCGCCGGCGCATCGGTGAGCGCGACTCGATCCCCGCCGGGCCGCTCGAGCCGCTCGCGACGTCGGACGAGGACTGGGCTCCTCCGCCGCCCCGCGGGGCGGTACGGGTGCGGCTGGTCGGTGAGCACGCCGTCGCGGACCTGACCGGTCCCACGGCGTGCGAGGTCGTGTCCGCCGACGAGGTGCGCGCGGTCGAGGCCCGGCTGGGGCCTGACCCGATCCGTGACGACCCCGCTCCGGCGGGCGGCCCCGACCGCTTCGTGACGGCCGTGCGACGCTCGCGCACGAGCGTCGGACAGCTCCTCATGAACCAGGACGTCATCGCGGGGGTGGGCAACATCTACCGCGCCGAGGCGCTGTTCCGTGCGGGCCTCGACCCGCTCGCGGCAGGGCGCGACGTGCCCGCCGAGACGCTGCGGGCGATCTGGGAGGACCTGGTCGTCCTCATGCGCGACGGCGCCGCGACGGGCGCGATCGTCACGACGCGCCCGCAGGACCGCCTGCCCGACGGCGCCGCGCACCCGGGCGCAGCGCCTCGCCCCGGCGAGCGCCGGACCGTCCGGCAGAACACCGACGGCTCCGCCGGGGCCGTGCCGCCCGACCAGGCGTTCTACGTGTACCACCGCGACGGTCTGCCGTGCCGCGTGTGCGCGACGCCCGTGCTCATGAAGGACCTCGCCGGGCGCAAGCTCTACTGGTGCCCGACGTGCCAGCGGTGAGCCGCGCCCTCACCGGCCGCTGAGCGCGCCCTCACCGGTCGCCGGGTGCCTGGTTCGGTCGCGGCACGCCCGGGGCGTCCGCGCCGGACCGCGCACCCGGCGCGGCGCCGTCAGAACACCCAGCTCGACACCGGCGCCACGGGCCACCCGAACGCGGCGCTCGCCGGCGCGAGGGCTCCCGGACGCTGCTCGGTCACCAGCCCCGCGGTGGCCAGCGAGGCGAGCGAGACCCCGCCCAGGTACGCCGCGCCCAGCTCGCGCACGCCGAGCGACACGTCGGCGGGGTCGTCGGTGCGGTCGCACGTCGCCTCCTCGAAGGCCTGGGCCCGTAGGCGCCAGTGCCCGGCGTTGTCCGGGACGCGCTCGTCCGTGACGTGCAGGACGACGTCGACGTCGCCCGCGTACCGCCTCCCGGCGAGGGCCGCGGGCACGTCGAGCACGCGGACCCACAGGTTGTCGGCCACCCGCGCCGCCGCCGCCCGGGGGTTCACCAGGAGATGGGTGACGGCGTCGTCGACGGGGATCATGAACGGCTCGACCTCGCTCGTCAGGTCGAGATCGGTCAGGACGCCCCACAGGGCGCGCGCGGCCGCGGCGTCGAGCGCGACGACCTCTCCCGTGCTGACCGTGCCACGCGGTCCCGTGGTCTCCCACGAGAGCTTGCGTCGGAACGTCGCGTAGCCGCGCGGCTCACCGTCACGCTCGACGACGACGATGCGCTGCGACTCGCGGCCGCGGCGGAACGCCACCGGGTCGGACCACCAGGCCTCCTGGAGCTCGGGGGACTCGCGCGTGACCCAGCCGGGCCGGTTGACGCCCGTGCCGTGACCGCCCGGGTCGGCACCCGCCGCACGGTGCAGGGTGTCGACCAGCTCACCGTGCCGGGCCCGGTCCGCCTTCTCGATGCGCACGGTGTGCTCGTCGGCACCCGCGACGTCCCGCAGGGCCGCGCCCCGCGGGATGGTCAGGCGCAGGTCCTGCGCGGCCTGACCGTAGCCGAACCGCCCGTAGATCGGCGCCTCGGCCGCGAACAGCGCCGAGACGGGCTCGCCCGCGGCCAGCGCCTGGTCGAAGTGCACGTCGATCATGGCGCTGAGGATCCCGCGTCGACGGTGCTGCGGGTGCACGCCCACCCAGGTCAGACCGCTCACCGGCAGCGTCCCACCCGGCACGGGGAACTCGGCGAAGGGGTACGAGGCGTGCATGGCCGCGAGCTCCCTCACGGTGGGGACCGCGCCGTCGAGCGGGACGGCGTCGGGGTCCTCACGGTCGACGACCACCCCGAACGTGCGCGACCACGTGAGCGGAAGCGGGTGCTGGACCTGCTCGTCGAGGTCGATCTCCGAGGGGAAGGCCCAGGTGTCGACGTCGAGGACGGCACGCTTGTCCGCCTCGGTCAGGGGTGCGAGGCGGTAGCCGGTGGGCAGGGGGCGGGGCGAGCGTTCGGTCATGGACTCATCCTCCCGGGGTGGAGGGGGAGGGGCCAGGGGAATTCGTCGCGGCGCGGGAGGGGCGCGGGTACGCTCGCCCGGTGGACCAGGAGACGGACCCGGACGTCGCGCGCCGGGAGTACGCGGACGCCGTGCTGACCCTCGTCGAGTCGATCCCGCCCGGGCGGGCCATGACCTACGGGCTCGTGGCGGAGATCGTCGCGGAGTCGCTGGGCCGCGGCGGCCCGCGTCAGGTGGGCCAGGTACTCGCGACCTCCGACGGTGACGGCCCGGGCGGCCCCGGGCTGCCGTGGTGGCGGGTCGTCAACGCCGCGGGCTCGCCCCCGGCCCACCACCTGGGGACCGCGCTGACGAACCTGCGGGCCGAGGGGTGCCCCCTGCGGCCGGGCGGCGAGCGGGTCGACCTGCGTCGAGCGGTCTGGTTCCCGGAGCCGCCGCGCTGAGTGCGGAGGCGGTGCCGTCGTGCTGCGACATCCGCTCCGCACCCGGCGACGCGGTCAGGCGAGCAGCCCTGCGACGGTGCGCACCGCCGTCGGGTCTCCCTGGACCAGGAGCGTGGTGACCGCGGTCCTGCGCCACGGCTCGAGGTCACGGGCGATCTTCTCGGCGGGGCCGACGAGCGCGACGTCCTCGACCAGCGCGGTCGGGACGGCCGCGACGGCCTGGGCCTTGCGGCCCGCGAGGTAGTGCGCCTGGATCTCGTCGCACGCGTCCGAGTAGCCGAGCCGGTCGAGCGCGTCCCGGTGGAAGTTCGCGCCCTTGGCGCCCATGCCGCCCACGTAGAGCGCGATGAAGGGCCGCACCTTGTCGGCGGCCTGCTCGACGTCGTCGGCCACCACGACCGGGACGGTCGCCGAGACCTCGAAGTCGGCTGCGGGGGAGCGCTCGGCCGAGCGCTTGGCGAAGCCCTCGTCGAGCAGCCCGCGGAACATCGGGTCCATGCGGGGGCTGTAGAACAGGGGGAGCCAGCCGTCCGCGACCTCCGCCGCGAGCGAGATGTTCTTGGGGCCCTCGGCCGCGAGGTGGACCGGGATCTCGGGGCGCAGGGGGTGCACGGTCGAGCGCAGCGCCTTGCCGAGCCCGGTCGTCCCCTCGCCCGTGAGGGGGAGCTGGTAGAACCGGCCGTCGTACGTCACGGGGCCCTGGCGGGCGATCACCTCGCGCACGATCTCGACGTACTCGCGCGTGCGGGCCAGGGGGCGGGGGTAGGGCTGGCCGTACCAGCCCTCGACGACCTGCGGGCCGGAGACGCCCAGCCCGAGGATCGCCCGCCCGCCCGAGAGGTGGTCGAGCGTCAGGGCGGCCATGGCGGTCGCGGTGGGGGTGCGTGCGGACATCTGCGCGACCGCGGTGCCGAGCCGGATGCGTGAGGTGTGCGAGCCCCACCAGGCGAGCGGGGTGAAGGCGTCCGAGCCGTAGGCCTCGGCGGTCCAGACCGAGTCGACGCCCAGGCGGTCCGCGGCGACGATCGCCTCCTGGATGCCGGGCGGGGGTCCGGCGGACCAGTAGCCGGTGTGGATGCCGATGCGCATGGCGTTCTCCTCGTGTGTTCCTCGGCGCTGAGGTGCGGACGGGTCCGCGGCCCGACGTGGGTCGAGCGAGGTTCTTAGGACCGGGAGTCCTGGGAACCGCGGCTCAATCTACCGTGCCCGACGGCGCCGCTCGCCACGGCGGACGGCTCGCGACGCGTCGGGCGCCGGCACAGGGCGCACCGGAGGAGGTCCTGGGTGCAGAGCGGCCGTCGCCGGTCAGGGCGATCCACGACGGCTGCCCCGCACCAGAGGGAGGAGGGCAGGGCTCAGATCACGTACTCGATGAGCAGGGACGGGTCCTCGGCGGGCTCGGCAGGTGCCGGGACGGGCTGCGGGACACGGTTGCGGGCCGGGACCCCCACGGCCACCGACCCTGCGGGCACGTCCTTGACCACCACGGCGTTGGCGCCGACCTGGACGTCGTCCCCGACCCAGACCGGACCGAGGATCTTGGCCCCGGCGCCCACGACCACGCGGTCGCCCAGGGTCGGGTGCCGCTTGCCGCGCTTCATCGAGCGACCACCGAGCGTCGAGCCGTGGAAGAGCAGCACGTCGTCGCCCACGACGGCCGTCTCCCCGATGACCACGCCCATGCCGTGGTCGATGAACAGGCGCCGCCCGATCTTCGCCCCCGGGTGGATCTCCACACCCGTCGCGGCCCGGGCGACCTGGGCGATGATCCGGGCGGGCAGCCGCAGGGCCGGCTCGCGCCACATGCGGTGCGTGAGCCGGTACGTCCACACGGCGTGCAGCCCCGGGTAGATGAGCGCGACCTCGAGGCCGTTCCGCGCCGCGGGATCGCGGTGGCGGGCGGCCTCGAGGTCCTCCCTGAGAACCCTCAGGAAGCGTCGCAGGGGACTGGGAGGTCTCATCAGTCCAGCAGGTCGGCGTACAGCACGGAGGTCAGGTAGCGCTCACCGAACGACGGGATGATCACGACGATCAGCTTGCCCGCGTTCTCGGGACGCTCCGCGAGCCGCAGCGCGGCCGCGATCGCGGCGCCGGACGAGATGCCCACGAGGAGGCCCTCCTCCTTGGCGGCGCGACGCGCGTACTCGACCGCGGTCTCGGCGTTGATGTCGATGACCTCGTCGTACACGGTGGTGTCGAGGATCTCGGGGACGAAGTTCGCCCCGATGCCCTGGATCTTGTGCGGGCCGGGGGCGCCGCCGTTGAGGATCGCGGACTCCTCGGGCTCGACCGCGACGATCTGGACGCTCGGCTTGCGCTCCTTGAGGACCTGACCGACCCCGGTGATGGTGCCGCCGGTGCCGATGCCGGCCACCACGATGTCGACCTCGCCGTCGGTGTCGGCCCAGATCTCCTCGGCCGTCGTGGCGCGGTGGATCGCCGGGTTGGCCTCGTTGGCGAACTGGCGCGCCAGGATGGCGCCCTCGCGCTCGGCCACGATCTCGTCGGCCTTGTTGACCGCACCCTTCATGCCCTCGGAGCCCGGCGTGAGGATGAGCTCGGCGCCGAACGCGCGCAGCAGGGCGCGGCGCTCCTTGGACATGGTCTCGGGCATCGTGAGCACGACGTCGTAGCCGCGGGCCGCGCCGACCATGGCCAGGGCGATGCCCGTGTTGCCCGAGGTCGCCTCGACGACGGTGCCGCCCGGCTTGAGCTCACCGGAGGCCTCCGCCGCGTCGATGATCGCGACGCCGATGCGGTCCTTGACCGAGTTCGCGGGGTTGTAGAACTCGAGCTTGCCCACGACCGTGGCGCCGAGGCCCTCGGTGAGCTTGTTCAGGCGGACGAGGGGCGTGTTGCCGACGAGCTTCGTGACGTCGTCGTAGATGCGTGCCATGACTTCCTCTTCATCGTTGGTGGCCTGCGGTGGAGAACCGGGACCGAGGGGGATCAGCGGGAGCTGTGCGGGGGTGGCACGGGGCTGCACCGGGCAGGCGACGCGCCACGGGCCTGTCGTCGGGTGGAGCGCCGCCTGCGGGGAAGGGGCGCTCTAGCGACAGGTGCGACACGGACAACAGGACAGGAAGGATGCGGGGGTGCTCACCGCGGGGGAGGGGACGTGACGCGTGGTCATGGTCGCCCTCCTCGTCCTGTGTCGTCCTTGCCCGCAGTCGCGGTCCGCAGCCGTTCCGGCGCGGCGCCCTGCGGAGTCATGGTGCCTGGCCCGAGGCTATCGGCCCGTGCAGCGCGCTGCAATGCCGTCTCATCCTGGTCGTCGGGGCCGTGCCGCCCCTGCCCGAGGTGCGGCCGCGCCCGGCGGGGAGGCGAGGGGGCGGGGGTGAGACGGGGGCGAGGGGCGGACCCTGGAAAGGGGGCATGTCGACCCAACGTCACGAGGCCGACATCTCTTCCCGCGCGAGGGGCCCGGCTGTCCTCCCGCCGGAGCCCGGCTGCGGCCGCGCGGACAGGTCGTCCGGCAGGTTCGTCGAGCGAAGACGACGACGGCGGCCCCGGAGAACCAGGGCCGCCGTCGTGCTGCGGAGCGGATGACGGGAATCGAACCCGCGTGATCAGTTTGGAAGACTGAGGCTCTACCATTGAGCTACATCCGCGCAGAGGAACCTCACCGTGGTGGCGAGGGCTGCGGCGCTACCTTAGCAAAGGTCGGGCCGGTCGCGGGACTCGGCACCTGGCAGGCGCTCCAGCAGGTCGACGACGCCGCCCGACGGCCGGGCGGTGCGCCGGGCGGTGCACCCGGCGCGGCGCGGAACCCCGTACACTGAGCCGTTGCCGGTGGTCCACGGCGGGTCCTTCCCCGTGCTTCCACCGCTCGTCGCCCCCGGGCGGCGTCTCCTTCGGGGTGTGGCGCAGGTTGGTAGCGCGTCCGCTTTGGGAGCGGAAGGTCGCAGGTTCAAATCCTGTCACCCCGACGAGCACGAAGGCCCTCGACCTCGCACCTGCGCGGCGTCGGGGGCCTTCGTCGTCCGCCCCTCCTCCTCGCCTCGGGAGGCGTCCGCGGACCCGCGGCCACGAGGCGTGGCGTACCATGGACGGGTTGTCCGTGCGCCCTTTCCGGCGGAGGCCCTCCGAGGGTCCCGCCGCACCGCTCGAGGCGACGCGATCGACCAGACGTCAGCGTCTGCCACCGATCGATCAACGTTCGAACAGGTCCCGCTGCAACCGGCGGGACATGCACGCACCCCGTTGCCGCACGTCGGCTCCCCGATCAGTTGGAGATCATCGAAGTGAAGAGCGCCGTCGAGACCCTGGACCCCACCAAGGTCAAGTTGACCGTCGAGGTGGAGTACGACGAGCTCAAGCCGAGCATCGACCACGCCTACAAGCACATCGCGGAGCAGGTGAACGTCCCCGGTTTCCGCAAGGGCAAGATCCCCGCGCGCATCATCGACCAGCGCGTCGGTCGTGCTGCCGTGCTCGAGCACGCCATCAACGACGGCCTCTCCGGCTTCTACCGCCAGGCCGTCAACGAGACGGGCATCCGCCCGCTCGGCCAGCCCGACGTCGAGGTGACCGAGGTCCCGCTCGACGCCGAGGGCTCGCTGCACTTCACGGCCACGGTCGAGGTCCGCCCGGAGATCGAGATCCCCGCGCTCGACTCCGTGCAGCTCACGGTCGAGGCCGCAGAGGTCTCCGCCGACGACATCGCCGAGCGCCTCGACGCGCTGCGCGAGCGCTTCGGCACGCTGGTCGGCGTCGACCGTCCCGCAGCCGAGGGCGACTTCGTCGTCATCGACCTCAAGGCCGTGATCGGCGACGAGGAGATCGACTCGGTCTCCGGCATCAGCTACCAGATCGGCTCGGGCAACATGCTCGAGGGCCTCGACGAGGCGCTCACGGGCCTGTCGGCCGGCGAGACCACGACCTTCAAGGCGCCGCTCGCGGGTGGCGACCACGAGGGCAAGGAGTCCGAGGTCACCGTCACGGCCACCTCGGTCAAGCAGCGCGACCTCCCCGAGGCCGACGACGAGTTCGCCGAGCTGGCGTCCGAGTTCGACACCATCGAGGAGCTCAAGGCGGACCTGCGCGAGCAGGTCGCGAGCATCAAGACCTCGAACCAGGCCGTCGAGGCGCGTGACGCCCTGGTCAAGTACCTCGTCGAGAACACCGAGATCCCCGTTCCCCAGGGCGCTGTCGAGGCCGAGGTGCACCGCCACCTCGAGTCCGAGGGTCGTCTCGAGGACGACGCGCACCGTGCCGAGGTCGAGGTCGACGCGACCAACGCGCTCAAGAACCAGATCCTCCTCGACACGCTCGCGGAGCAGCTGAACATCAAGGTCGCCCAGAACGAGCTCCTGGACTACCTCGTCAACGCGTCGCGCCAGTACGGCATGGACCCGAACCAGTTCATCCAGTCGCTCGACCAGGGCGGTCAGATCCCCGCCATGGTCGGCGAGGTCGCCCGCTCCAAGTCGCTCGCCGTGGCCCTGCGCCAGGTCGAGGTCAAGGACACCGAGGGCAACGTCGTGGACCTGAGCGAGTTCATCGGGTCGGACGAGGAGGACGCTGCCGCTGACGCCGCGGCCGCCGCTGCCGGTGAGGACGTCACCGACATCACGGACGAAGAGGGCATCGAGGTCGTCTCCGAGGACGAGGCAGCAGCCGACAAGGCCTGACCTTCCCGGTCCCCGGCTCGGTCCCGGCACCACCCACCGAGCCCGACGACGGCCCTCACCTCCGCGCGGAGGCGGGGGCCGTCGTCGCATCCGGTCCGCGGGCGACCAGCCGCACGGTGCGGCGGCAAAGGGGCGGTGAGCGGCGCCGTCGGGCGGCAGGGGAGGCCTTCCTGCGCCGACAGCGAAAACCCCGGATATCGGGACGGTTTCCGCTCCCCGCCCGCGTTAGGGTCACAACAACGGTGAGACCGTCCACGACGGACGAACCGACCAGCCGCGACGTTCGAGCGTCGCGAGCGACGAGGGAACGACGAAGGAGATGGACGTGAGCGATCAGTTTCCGGTGGCACGAGCCGAGGGGCCGGGACTCGGCCTGAACGACTCCATCTACAACCGGCTGCTCAAGGAGCGCATCATCTGGTTGGGCTCGGAGGTGCGCGACGAGAACGCGAACGCCATCTGCGCCCAGATGATGCTGCTCGCTGCCGAGGACCCCGACAAGGACATCTGGCTCTACATCAACTCGCCCGGCGGGTCGATCACGGCCGGCATGGCGATCTACGACACCATGCAGTACATCCAGCCCGACGTCGCGACCATCGCGATGGGCATGGCGGCCTCGATGGGCCAGTTCCTGCTCTCCTCGGGCACCAAGGGCAAGCGCTACGCGACGCCCCACGCCCGCGTCATGATGCACCAGCCCTCGGGCGGCATCGGCGGCACGGCGACCGACGTGCGCATCAACGCGCAGCTCATCATGCACATGAAGAAGGTGCTCTCCGAGCTCACGGCCGAGCAGACCGGCCAGCCGCTCGAGAAGATCCTCAAGGACAACGACCGTGACAGCTGGTTCACGGCGCCCGAAGCCCTCGAGTACGGCTTCATCGACCACGTCGTGACGAACGCTTCGTCGGTGACGGGTGGCGGCGGCACGGCGAGCAGCTGAGCTCACCGACGACCCGGCCCCCCATCCACGATCCCACCCGAGGAGATACCTTGAGCTACGCAAGCCAGGAATCGCAGTACATCTCGACCGCTCAGCGCCTCGCGGGCGCGGGCGCCGGCGGCGGCATCGCCCTCCCGCACGGCGCGCCGTCCTCGCGCTACGTGCTCCCGCAGTTCGAGGAGCGCACGGCCTACGGCTTCAAGCGCCAGGACCCGTACACCAAGCTGTTCGAGGACCGCATCATCTTCCTGGGCGTCCAGGTCGACGACGCGTCCGCCGACGACGTCATGGCGCAGCTCCTCGTCCTGGAGAGCCAGGACCCGGACCGCGACATCATCCTCTACATCAACTCGCCCGGCGGCTCGTTCACGGCCATGACGGCGCTGTACGACACCATGCAGTACATCAAGCCGCAGATCCAGACCGTGTGCCTGGGCCAGGCGGCGTCCGCCGCGGCCGTGCTGCTCGCAGCCGGCCAGCCCGGCAAGCGCCTCGCGCTGCCCAACGCCCGCGTGCTGATCCACCAGCCCGCGATGGAGGGCGGCGGCTACGCCCAGGCCTCGGACATCGAGATCCACGCGAACGAGCTCATCCGCATGCGCGAGTGGCTCGAGGACACCCTGGCCATGCACTCGGGTCGCGACGTCGAGCAGGTCCGCTCGGACATCGAGCGCGACAAGATCCTCACCGCCAAGCAGGCCATGGAGTACGGCCTGGTCGACCAGGTCCTGGAGAGCCGCAAGCCGGTCATCCAGAACAAGCCCTGATCTCGACATTTCCTCCCGACCCACCGGGGTGCCCGGCTGACAACGGGCCCCCGGTGGTGTGCAATGGTGGGTAGGTCGGCGCGTGTCGTCCAGATCGCAGGGGCCTCAGTCCCGGCGCAGCAGCAAGACCGAGGCTAGGAGGCTGGTAGTGGCTCGGATCGGAGATGGTGCAGACCTGCTGAAGTGTTCCTTCTGCGGCAAGTCCCAGAAGCAGGTCAAGAAGCTCATCGCGGGCCCCGGCGTGTACATCTGCGACGAGTGCATCGAGCTCTGCAACGAGATCATCGAGGAAGAGCTGTCGGAGGCGGCGGAGCTCGGGCTCGTGGAGCTCCCCAAGCCCCGCGAGATCTTCGACTTCCTCGAGCAGTACATCATCGGCCAGGACGCCGCCAAGCGAGCGCTGGCCGTTGCCGTGTACAACCACTACAAGCGGATCCAGGCGGGCGAGCACACGCGCGCCACGGACGAGTCCCAGGTGGAGATCGCCAAGTCGAACATCCTGCTGATCGGCCCCACGGGCACCGGCAAGACGTACCTGGCGCAGACGCTCGCGAAGATGCTCAACGTGCCGTTCGCGATCGCGGACGCGACGGCGCTCACGGAGGCCGGGTACGTCGGTGAGGACGTGGAGAACATCCTCCTCAAGCTCATCCAGGCCGCTGACTACGACGTCAAGAAGGCCGAGACGGGCATCATCTACATCGACGAGGTCGACAAGGTCGCCCGCAAGTCGGAGAACCCCTCGATCACGCGAGACGTGTCGGGCGAGGGCGTGCAGCAGGCCCTGCTGAAGATCATCGAGGGCACCACGGCCTCGGTGCCGCCGCAGGGCGGGCGCAAGCACCCGCACCAGGAGTTCATCCAGATCGACACGACCAACGTGCTGTTCATCGTGGCAGGCGCGTTCGCGGGGCTCGACGAGATCGTCGCGACCCGCTCGCGCAAGCGCGGGGTCGGGTTCGGTGCCCCCATGGACACGCACGAGGAAGCGGACCTCTTCGCCGAGGTGCGACCCGAGGACCTGCAGAAGTACGGGCTCATCCCCGAGTTCATCGGGCGTCTTCCCATCATCACGTCGGTCGCCAAGCTCGACCAGGAGGCGCTCGTCCGCATCCTGACCGAGCCGCGCAACGCGCTGGTCAAGCAGTACCAGCGCATGTTCCAGATCGACGGCGTCGAGCTCGAGTTCGAGGACGACGCGATCAGCGCCATCGCGGACCAGGCCCTCCTGCGGGGGACCGGTGCCCGCGGGCTCCGGGCCATCATGGAGGAGGTCCTCCAGCAGGCAATGTTCGACGTCCCCAGCCGGGACGACGTCGAACGCGTGGTCATCACCCGCGAGGCCGTGCTCGACAACGTGAACCCCACGCTCGTCCCGCGGGCCGCGATCAAGCGAGCACCGCGCGAGAAGAGCGCGTAGGACGCACCGACGAGGAAGGGCCCCGGAACATCGGTTCCGGGGCCCTTCGTCGTGCCGGGGCCCTTTGTCGTGCCGGGGCCGTCCTCGGGCGGGGCGGGGGCGGGCCGTGACGGTGGCCGGCCCGGCCCGCCCCCGGCCCGAGGACGGCGTCAGGCGTCCGCGTTCGCGGGGGCGCCGTACAGGTCGTCGATGGTCGAGGCGAAGTCCCGGAGCACGAGGGGGCGCTTGACCTTGAGCGAGGGCGTCAGGTAGCCGTTCTGCTCGGTGAAGTCCGTCGTGAGCACCTGGATCTTGCGGATGGACTCCGCGCGGGACACCGCCTCGTTCGCGCGCGTCACGGCCCGGTCGAGGGCCGCGAGCACGGTCGGGTCCGTGGCCGCGGTCGTGACGTCCATGGGCGGCAGGCCGTGCGTCGTGAGCCAGCCGGGGAGCATCTCGGGGTCGATCGTGACGAGCGCGCCGATGAACGGCCGCTGGTCGCCCACCACGACGACCTGGCTCACGAGCGGGTGGGCGCGCAGACGGTCCTCGAGCTGGGCGGGGGCGACGTTCTTGCCGCCGGCCGTCACGATGATCTCCTTCTTGCGGCCCGTGATCCGCAGGTAGCCGTCCTCGTCGAGCGAGGCCAGGTCGCCCGTGCGGAACCAGCCGTCCTGGAACACCTCGGCCGTCAGCTCGGGCTGGTTGTGGTAGCCGCGGAAGACGTGGTCGCCCTTGACGAACAGCTCGCCCTCGGCGTCGACCTTGAGCGCCGTGCCGGGGAACGCGGGGCCGACGGTGCCGATCTTGAGGCGGCTGGGCGGGTTCACGGCGCAGGGGGCCGTGGTCTCGGTGAGTCCGTAGCCCTCGAGGATCGTGAGGCCGATGCCGCGGAAGAAGTGCCCCAGCCGTTCGCCGAGCGGCGCGCCACCTGAGATCGAGTGCGTGAGGTCGCCACCGAGAGCCGTGCGCATCGAGCCGAACACGAGCCGGTCAGCGAGCGCGTGCTGGGTCTTGAGGACGATCGACGGCCCCGCGGCGGAGTCGAGCGCGCGCGAGTACGTGATGGCGACCTTGGCCGACCAGTGGAAGATCCGACGCTTGGCGCCGGCTCCGGCCTTCTGCTCGGCGGCGTTGTAGACCTTCTCGAACACGCGGGGCACGGCCAGGAGGAAGGTCGGCCGGAACGAGCCCAGGTCCGGCACGAGCTTCTTGATGTCGGAGCTGTGCGCCAGGACAGCCGTGGGCGACGCGATGCACACGACCTGGACGAACCGCGCGAAGACGTGCGCGAGGGGCAGGAAGAGGAGCGTGCGGGCGTCGGGCGTCGCGACGATCTCTGCCAGCCCGGCGACGCCGTTGCGGGTCAGGTGCACGAAGTTCAGGTGCGTGAGCTCCACGCCCTTGGGGCGGCCCGTCGCCCCCGAGGTGTAGATGATGGTCGCCAGGTCGTCACGGCCGGTCGCGGCGCGGCGGGAGTCGATCTCCTCCCGGGGGACGTCGTCACCGCCGGCACGCAGGTCGTCGACCGCGCCGTCGTCGATCACGAGGACCTCGCGCAGGAGCGGGAGCCGCGCACGGAGGCTCTCGACGATCTGGGCGTGCGCGGACGTCTCGACGAGCACGACGCTGACGCCGGAGTCGGACAGGATCCACTCGACCTGCTCGGCGGACGAGGTCTCGTAGACCGGGATGGGCACGCCGCCGGCGGCCCAGACGGCGAAGTCGAGCAGCGTCCACTCGTAGCGGGTGCGCGACATGATGGCGACCCGGTCACCGGCCTGCACGCCGCGCGCGGCGAGGCCGCGGGCCACGGTGACCACGTCGTCGTCGAAGGCGCGCGCGGTCACGGGCTCCCAGGGGCCGCCCGGCGTGAGGCGTCGCTCGATCACCGCGTCGTCCCCGGACCGCTCGACGCGGTCGGTGAGAAGCGTGCTGATGCTGCTGGTGGCCGGTACCTCGACGAGGCTCGGCGACGCGAATTCGGTCATGTCAACTCTCCGCTGAGTGGTGGGGCAACGTCCGATTTTACTGCGTACCGGGCGTCCCACGTTCCGCGGGTCAGGACCCGGGTGCGCGCCCCGGTGCTTAGGATCGTCGGATGAGCGACCCCCACGCCCCCGCCGCGGCCCCCCGCCCCGTCCCCGCAGAGATCCTCAGCCTACGAGAGAGCATCGACAACATCGACGCGGCCCTCGTGCACCTGCTCGCGGAACGCTTCAAGTTCACGCGCCGCGTGGGAGAGCTCAAGGCCCAGGGTGGTCTCCCGCCCGCAGACCCGGCCCGGGACCAGCAGCAGATCGCGAGGCTCACGGGCATCGCACAGGCGTCCGGGCTGGACCCCGCGTTCGCCGAGCAGTTCCGCGAGTTCATCGTGAGCGAGGTCATCCGGCACCACCAGCAGATCGCGCGGGAGCACCAGGACGAGGTCCCCGTGCTCGACACCTATTCCTGATCTCCTCCACGGGTGGCGGGCGCCGGGCCCGTGCAGCAGGCTGGTGAGGACATCGGGGCGGTCGGCCTCCGACCGTCCCTCCGAC
The DNA here is from genome assembly GCF_059651515.1 of Oerskovia sp. 140933. NCBI lineage: Bacteria > Bacillati > Actinomycetota > Actinomycetes > Micrococcales > Cellulomonadaceae > Oerskovia > Oerskovia sp. 140933. The sequence continues at coordinate 123,894 of NZ_JAMXIO010000001.1, read as the reverse complement.
GATGGATGTCTAGAGGTGCCTGCATGAAGATCGACTGGCTCAAGCCCCTGCTCGGCCACCCCGGCCCGTTCGCGACCGTCTACTTCGACGCGACACGAGGCGACGAGGCCACCGCACGCGAGGTCGAGAACCGGTGGAAGGGAGTGCGCCGGACGCTCGCAGCAGCGGGAGCTCCGGCGAGCATCATCGACGAGCTCGAGGAGTCCGTCCTGCTCCCCACGAGGGTGCCCGGCCCGCACGGCCGCGTCCTCATCGCCGACGAGGAGGGGATCCTCGTCGACCGGGTCCTGAAGGACCCGCCCGCCGTCACCAAGGGGCTCTGGGGTCCCGTCCCGGCCCTGCTGCAAGCCGCTCGGGCCGCCGACGAGTCCGTGGACTACGTCCGCGTCGTCGTCGACCGCCAGGGCGCCGACCTGACGTGGTCCGTCGCAGGAGGGCACGTGCCCTACGGCGACGCCGAGTCCGTCGAGGGCGGTCACGACGTGATCAACAAGGTCCGCACGGGCGGCCTGTCGCACAAGCGGATCGAGGCACGCGCCGAGGACTCCTGGGAGCGCAACGCCGAGGCCGTCGCCGCGGAGCTCGACCGGCAGGTGCTCGAGCACCGGCCCGAGGTGATCCTCATGACGGGCGACGTCCGCGCGGTGCCCCTCGTGCGCGCCGCGCTCAACAAGGCGACCGACGAGCTCGTGGTCGAGGTGGCAGGCGGAGGCCGCGCCCCGGGCATCAACGAGGCGGCGTTCGAGGCGAAGATCACCGAGGCGCTCGAGAGCTTCCGGGAGCGTCGTCGGGAGTCGGTGCTGGCCGAGTTCCGGCAGGAGCAGGGCCGGGAGGCGGCCGCGGTGACGTCGCTCGAGGACGTGGTCGCGGTGCTCTCGCGCGGGCAGGTCAAGGAGCTGATCCTCGCGGACGAGTACGGCGAGGACGCGGAGCTCGACGGTCGGACGCTGTGGATCGGGCCCAGCCCCCTGCACATCGGGTCCGCGCGCTCCGACATCACGGACCTGGGGGTGAGCGAGGGGATCGAGGAGCTGCCCGCGACGGTGGCCCTGGTCCGGGCCGCGATCGGTCAGGACGCCGGCCTCACGTTCTCGCCCGACGGCAGCGTCGAGCTCATCGAAGGGGTCGGCGCGACCCTGCGGTGGAACGACGACGGGACGCCCAACGAGGTCGCCGCGACCATGTCGGGCGACGACGCGAGGCTGCGCGGCGAGATGGTGTGACCGCCCGTCGCTCGCGCCCGTGACGGGACAGGGCCCCGACCGCGCGTGCGGTCGGGGCCCTGTGCCGTGCAGCAGGTGCGGGCGTCAGCCGCGGTTGCGGGCCTCGGGCTCGCCGAGCTCGGAGTGCACGACGACGATCCCGCCCTGGACGGCGGGGTCGCCCTGGCCCACGGTCGCCTCGACGACGTCGAAGGTCCCGGTCACGCGGCCGGCACCCTTGATGTCGGACTCGGCGGCCCGGACCGACGCGACGAGCTCCGCGGGGACGGCCAGCGTCACGGCGAGGATCGGGGTGCGCATCGACACCTTGGCCTCCGACTTGACCTTGCGCAGTGCGGCCAGCGCGTGGCCCGCGCCCACGAGGACGACGGGGACGCCGCCGCTCGTGGCCGGCAGCAGCTCGGCGGTCGTGGGCCACGGCGCACGGTGCACCGAACCCTTGCGCCACCACGACCACACCTCTTCCGTCGCGAACGGGATGAAGGGCGCGAAGAGGCGCAGCAACGTGTCGAGAGCCAGGGCGAGCGCGACGCGAGCCGACTGCGTCTCGGGAGTGACGTCGTCGGGCCCGGCCCCTGCGCCGTACGCGCGGTCCTTGACGAGCTCCAGGTAGTCGTCGCAGAAGGTCCAGAAGAACGTCTCCGTGACCTCGAGGGCGCGCGTGTGGTCGTACTCCTCGAGCGCCTCGGTTGCACGGGCGACCACCTCGAGAAGGCTCGCGAGCATCGAGCGGTCGATCGCCTCGGTCACGAGCGACGGGTCGAGCGTGATCTCGCTGCCGCCGAACGACAGCGCGAACTTGGACGCGTTGAGGACCTTGATCGCGAGGCGGCGGCCGATCTTCATCTGGCCGACCTCGAAGGCCGCGTCCGTGCCGAGGCGCGCCGAGGCCGCCCAGTAGCGGACCGCGTCCGAGCCGTGCTCCTCGAGCAGGCCCATGGGCGTGACCACGTTGCCCTTGGACTTGGACATCTTCTTGCGGTCCGGGTCCAGGATCCAGCCCGAGATCGCGGCGTTGGACCAGGGCAGCGAGCCGTGCTCGAGGTGCGAGCGGACGACCGTCGAGAAGAGCCACGTGCGGATGATGTCCTGGCCCTGGGGGCGCAGGTCCATGGGGAAGACGCGCTCGAACAGGTCAGGGTCGGACTCCCAGCCGCCCGCGATCTGCGGGGTCAGCGACGACGTGGCCCAGGTGTCCATGACGTCGGGCTCGCCCACGAACCCACCGGGCACGCCGCGCTGGTCGGCCGTGTAGCCGGCCGGGACGTCGGAGGACGGGTCGATCGGCAGGAGCGACTCGTCCGGGACGATCGGGTGCTCGTAGTCGACCTCGCCCGACTCCAGGACGGGGTACCACAGCGGGATGGCGACGCCGAAGAAGCGCTGGCGCGAGACGAGCCAGTCACCGTTGAGGCCACCGACCCAGTTCTCGTAGCGCACCTGCATGAACTCGGGGTGGAAGCCCAGCTCCTTGCCGCGCGCGAGCAGCTCCTCGCGCAGCGCCACGTCGCGGCCACCGTTGCGGATGTACCACTGGCGCGACGTCACGATCTCGAGGGGCTTGTCGCCCTTCTCGAAGAAGTTCGCCTTGCGCTGGGTCGCGACGGGCTCGCCGTCCAGGTCGCCCGACTCGCGCAGCGCGTCGACGACGGCCGCGCGCGCCGAGAACGTCGTCTTGCCCGCGATCTCCTCGAACAGCGCGACCGCACGCTCGGACGTCAGCCAGGACGGGGTCTCGCGCGTGATGCGCCCGTCGCGGTTGATGATCGAGCGCGTCGGGAGCTGCAGCTCGCGCCACCACTGGACGTCGGTCAGGTCGCCGAACGTGCAGCACATCGCGATGCCCGCGCCCTTGTCCATCTGCGCGGCGGGGTGCGCCAGCACGGGCACCTCGACGTCGAACAGGGGAGACGTGACCGTGGTGCCGAACAGGCCCTGGTAGCGCTCGTCGTCGGGGTGCGCGATGAGCGCGACGCAGGCCGCGAGCAGCTCGGGGCGCGTGGTCTCGATGAAGACCTTCTCGCCGCCCGGGGCGTGGAACGCGACCTTGTGGAAGTGCCCGGGGTAGTCGCGGGCCTCGAGCTCGGCCTGCGCGACGGCGGTCTGGAACGTGACGTCCCACAGGCCCGGGGCCTCGGACTGGTACGCCTCGCCGCGCGAGAGGTTCCGCAGGAACGCCTTCTGCGCGACGATCCGGGCCGGCACGCCGATGGTCTGGTAGTGGTGCGACCAGTCGACCGACAGGCCCAGGCGGCGCCACAGCTCCTCGAACTGGACCTCGTCCTCGGCCGTCAGGCGCTCGCACAGCTCGACGAAGTTGCGGCGCGAGACGGGCTGCTGGTCGGCGGCCTTGACGCTCTTGCCCTCGGCTCCCTGGAGCGGGGGCTCGTAGCCCTCGATGTACGGCAGCGACGGGTCGCAGCGCACGCCGTAGTAGTTCTGCACGCGACGCTCGGTCGGCAGCCCGTTGTCGTCCCAGCCCATGGGGTAGAAGACCTCGCGGCCGCGCATGCGCTGGAAGCGCGCGACGACGTCGGTGTGCGTGTAGGAGAAGACGTGCCCCACGTGCAGCGAGCCGGAGACGGTGGGCGGCGGGGTGTCGATCGAGTAGACCTGCTCGCGCGTCTTCGTCCGGTCGAACGAGTAGGTGCCCTGCTCGGTCCAGGCGGCGTCGAACTTGGTCTCGAGGCCGTCGAGGCTCACCTTGTCCGGTACCTCTCCGACCACGGCGCGGACTACCTCGGTGCCCTCGGCGGGGGCGGGTGCGGCGGGGGTCTGGGAGGCGGGTGCGGGCGTGGTGCCCTCGGCGGGTGAACTCATGGACGACATTCTCCCAGAATCTCGGAGGGACCTGCGAAACGCACCGCTCCCCGGACCGGGGTGGGTGGGACTCCGGCGGCGAGCGGCCCGCGGGAGGCCGGTCGGCGAACCTCCGGGGGCCTCGGTGAGTGCCGGGCCGGTGAGCCGCACGCCTGTTGCCGCCCCGGGGTTTTACCGAACGAACAAAGGCCAAAGGTCCCTGGTCGGTGTTGGTCATCGGCTCGTAACCTTCGAGCAAAGGCGGGGGCGTACGTGGACGCGCCCCATCAACTCGACGCCTTCGTTCGAGGTCCGACCCAGGAGTAGCTATGACATTGATCGACAGCGTGGCCGTGCACGGTACCGGGAGCATCCCTGCCGGCATGGTCCTTCCCCCCGCTGTCCAGGCCGCCCTGGATGCGTGCGCCACCGTGATCGTCCCCGCCTCCCGTGAGGAGCTGTACCAGCTCGCGCTCGGCCCCGAGGGAGGCCCGCGCTTCACGGTCGAGTACGACGTGTTCGGCACGCCGGTCCCCGAGGCCGAGGTGGTCCGCTGCAAGAACGGGATCGCCGTGAACTACCCCGAGGACTACATGCGCCGTCGGGACCCCGACTGCATGCGCATCGCCGACGACCTGCCCACCGACAAGCCGCGCTACCGCGACGTGTTCGGGACCGGGTTCGACCAGGTCAAGGCCGAGACGCTCGACTGGCTCGCGGGCCAGGACCTCGTCGTCGTGCCCTTCAAGGCCGGCGGCCTCACGCACGGCTACCCCTCGCTCGCGATCTGCCCCGTCAACTCCGCGTTCTTCGCGCTGACGCTCGTGGACCTGCAGGGCTGGGTCACGTTCGACGAGATCGGGCCCTTCGAGCCGCGCTCGATCCTCTACGTCGCGCCGCCCTTCCGCCACACGCACTTCGACGGCCGCCAGGTCGTCGTGCACGACCGCTCCGAGACGCTGCACGAGGTCTTCGCCTACAACCTCTACCCGGGCCCCAGCGCCAAGAAGGGCGTCTTCTCCGTCCTGCTCGACGTCGGCGAGCAGGAGGGGTGGGTGACCGCGCACGCGTCGTCGGTGCGGGTCACGACCCCCTACGAGAACGAGACCGTCATCATGCACGAGGGCGCGTCGGGCGGCGGGAAGTCCGAGATGTGCCAGGAGATCCGCCGCCAGGAGGACGGGCGCATCCTGCTGGGCACCAACGTCGTGACCGACGAGCCCTACGTCATCAACCTCGGCGAGTCCAGCGCGCTGGACCCCGTGACCGACGACATGACGCTGTGCCACGTCGACCTGCAGACCGGCGAGGGGCGCCTCGTGGTCGCCGACGCCGAGGACGGCTGGTTCGTGCGCGTCGACAACCTCACGGGCTACGGCCAGGACGCCCACCTCGAGCGGGCCTGCATCCACCCCGACCAGCCGCTCGTCTTCTTCAACATCGACGGCGTCCCGGACGCGACCGTCCTGCCGTGGGAGCACACGCTCGACTCGACGGGCAAGCGCTGCCCCAACCCCCGCGTGGTCGTGCCCCGTCGTCTCCTGACCGACGTCACGGGGGCCGAGGAGGTCGACGTGCGCACCTTCGGCGCCCGGATGCCGGCCTGCACCCGCGACAACCCGACCTACGGGATCATGGGCATGATGCACATCGTGCCGCCGTCGCTCGCGTGGATCTGGCGGCTCATCGCCCCGCGCGGAGACAAGAACCCCTCGATCGGCGAGTCCAAGTCGGCGACCGACAAGCTGGCCCACGGCGGCATGGTCGCAGAGGGCGTCGGGTCGTACTGGCCGTTCTCCACGGGCACCAAGGTCGCGGCCGCGAACCTGCTCCTGCGCCAGCTCGTGGACATGGACCGCACGCGCTACGTGCTCACGCCCAACCAGCACATCGGCGCGTACAAGGTCGACTTCGCGGCCGAGTGGCTCACCCGCGAGTACCTGGCACGCCGTGGTGGCGGCAAGTTCCGCACCGAGGAGCTGACCCCCTCGCGGTGCCCGCTGTTCGGGTACACGCTCCAGGAGATGAAGATCGACGGGCAGCTCGTGCGCCCGACGTTCCTCAAGCCCGAGATGCAGTCGCAGGTGGGCGTCGAGGCCTACGACGCCGGCGCGAGGATCATCACGGACTTCTTCAAGAGCGAGCTCCAGGAGTTCCTCACCGACGACCTGGACCCGCTGGGTCGCCAGATCATCGAGGTCTGCCTGCGCGACGGCTCGGTCGAGGAGTACACGGCGCTCACCCCGCTGTTCACCTGACGAGGCCCGCTGAGAGGAGGACGGCCGCCCGGTCCGCACGACCGGGCGGCCGTCCTGCGGCAAGTATCAGATACCGGCGCTCGGCAGCGGGGTGCCCGTACTAAGGTCGGTCCATGGACTTGACGATCGGCTACGCCGCCATGCTCGAGCAGTTCCACCCGACCGAGGTCATCGCCCTCTCCGAGTACGCCGAGAGCAAGGGGTTCTCGGGTGTCATGGCAGCGGACCACTTCCAGCCGTGGGTCCCCGCGCAGGGGCACTCGGCGTTCGTGTGGAACGTCCTGTCGGCCCTGGGTGAGCGCACGCGCGGCGACCTGGGCCCGGGCGTCACGGCACCGACCTTCCGCTGGCACCCCGCGATGGTCGCGCAGGCCTCGGCGACGCTCGCCGCGATGTACCCCGGGCGGCACTGGCTGGGCCTGGGCTCGGGCGAGGCCCTGAACGAGCACGTCACGGCGCAGTACTGGCCCGAGGCCCCCGAGCGCATCAACCGCATGTTCGAGGCCATCGACATCATCAAGAAGCTCTTCGCCGCCTCGCTCGCGGGCAAGGACACCAAGCACTCGGGGCAGTTCTACAAGCACGAGTCCACGCGGCTGTGGACCATGCCCGAGGTCGCCCCGGAGATCCTCGTCGCCACGGCCGGCCCCGTGACCGCGAAGCGCGCGGGCAAGCACGCCGACGGCCTCATCACCGTGGGTGCCCCGCTCGAGAAGATCTCGATGCTGTTCGGCAAGTTCGACGACGGCGTCCGCGAGTCCGGCCGCGACCCGCAGTCCATGCCCAAGGTCCTCCAGCTCCACATGTCGTGGGCAGAGACCGACGAGGAGGCGCTGACGAACGCCATGACCGAGTGGCCCAACGGCGGCATGAAGTTCCCCAAGGCCGACATCCGCTCGCCGTTCGACTTCGAGCAGATGGCCAAGCTCGTGCGGCCCGAGGACTTCGAGGGCCGCCTGGTCATCTCGTCCGACCCGGACGTGCACCGCGCCTACATCCAGAAGTTCGTCGACCTGGGCTTCGACCGCATCTACCTCCACAACGTGGGCCGCAACCAGCGCGAGTGGATCGACACGTTCTCGCGCGACGTCCTGCCGAAGCTCGTCCGGTGACGGTCCCGTCCGTCCCGCTGCCCGACGGCGCCGCTCGCCCCGACCCGGTGGCGTCGCCCGCGGAGGGGCACCCCGAGAGCGACGACACCCGCTTCACGGTCGTGGCGCCGTCGGGCATCGGGGAGATCTCGCCCGGTGACGACCTGGCGCGCATCGTGGGCGACGCGCTCGCCCGCGAGGGCGGGCTGCACGACGGCGACGTCGTGGTCGTCACGAGCAAGGTCGTGTCCAAGGCCGAAGGGCGCGTCGTCGCGGCCACCGACCGCGAGCAGGCGATCACCGACGAGACCGTGCGCGTCGTCGCGACCCGGCCGTCACCCGGGGGCGTGCTGCGGATCGTCGAGAACCGGCTCGGCCTCGTCATGGCCGCCGCGGGCGTCGACGCGTCCAACACCCCCGAGGGCACCGTGCTGCTGCTGCCCGTCGACCCCGACGCCTCGGCGCGTGCTCTGCGGGCGGCGCTCGCGGAACGGTTCGGGGTCCGCGTCGGGGTCGTCGTGTCCGACACGGCCGGGCGTGCGTGGCGAGAAGGGCTCACCGACCTGGCGATCGGGGTCGCCGGGGTGGTCGCGCTCGACGACCTGCGCGGCGGCGTCGACTCGCACGGGCGTGAGCTGTCCGTGACCGTGACGGCGGTCGCGGACCAGATCGCCGCCGCCTCCGAGCTCGTCCGCGGCAAGGCCGCAGGGCGACCCGTCGCCGTGGTGCGCGGGCTCGGGCGGTTCGTGACCGACGAGGACGGGCCCGGAGCGCGGGTGCTCGTGCGGGACTCGGGGACCGACATGTTCCGCGAGGGCTCCACCGAGGCGTACGCGCGGGGGGTGGCGGCAGGCCGTGCGGGCGCTGCCGGTGAGGGCAGGCAGGGGGTGGGCGCACCGGTCGGTGCTGCGGCGCCGGGCGGTGCTGCGCCGGGCGGTGCTGCGCCCGGCGGTGCCGAACGGCTCGCCCGCGAGGCCGGGTACGCCGACGGGTACCGGGACGGGTTCACCGAGGGGTTCCGCGAGGGGACCGGGAATCCTCAACAGGGCTGACGTCGGGTGCCGAGAACGGGGTTGTGGTCGTTCTGAGGGTTTTGGCGACCGCAAGGTCGTGGTCGACTGAACGGAAGGTCCTGCTCGATGACTGCTGGGGCGGGCGCGTAGTGCGGCGGGAACCGAGGGCGGAGCTCCGTCGGCTCGCGCGGGACCTTGCGTTCTCCGGCGACCTGGCCGACGAGCACGCACGATGGGCGCTGTACCAGAAGGCGCTGCAGCATGGCGCGCTCGAGCCTCTCTTCCGGGCGGTGGCCGACGACAGCGACCACGTGATGGCGGGCGGAGCCGTCGTCGTGGCCCTCGAGCTCGTCCCGCCCGCCGAGCGGGCGCGTTGGGTGGGGCTCACGAGCGACTGGACAGTGGCCAACTTCGTCGCCCGGCGGGCCGCGGAGCTGGCGATCCTCGAGTCCGTGTCGGGCGCCGTCGCCGCATCGGGCGGCGAGCTCCGATCGCTGGGCGACGGGCTCGACGTCGAGTGCTGGTCCGACTGGCTCCAGCTGCGCGCGGCGAGCTCCGCGACCCGTGCCGACGGCCCGGACGCCCTCGCCGGGGGCGGTCGGACCCGCCGGATCCGGCATGCTGCGGCGGCGAACCGCGGTCGTTCGGGCGGTGCTGGCTGAGCTTGTTCCGCCCTTCCGGTCCGACGGCCCGCGATCGCTCAGGGAACGAGGTGCCGAGAACGAGGTTGTGGTCGTTCTGAGGTGTCTGGCGACCGCAAGGTCGTGTTCGACTGAACGGAAGGTCGTGCTCGGCAGGGGCACCGGAGCCGAACGCCCAGCACAGAATCTGCTGGGCGGATCGGCCGGCCGCTCGGTATCGTTCCCTGATGCTTCCCGCCGACTGGATCCCGCACCGCCGTCCCGACGACCGTGAGCACATCGGCTGGATCCGTCCCGACGGTGACGGGTGGGTCGCCGTCTCCCTGCTGGGGCACGCGCTCACCGACCCGGTCGACTGGCTCGACGCCGAGGAAGCCCTCGACGCCACCGGACTCTCGTGGCTCGGCGACGTGTGGATGCTCGAAGGGGACGACGTCGAGCCGATCCGCGTCCGGCTCGTCGAGGTCACACCCGAGCGCGTCGTCGTCCAGACCGACGACTTCGGGGCGATCGACGCGCCCGTCGTCCGGTTCGAGCTGCCGTGGCCGGCCCCCGCCCGGCTCAGGCCCCGGCGCAGCGACGACCCGGACGGAGGGGTCGTGTTCGGACCGGCGTGAGGCGCGTTCCGAACCGCAGGTGTCGCGAACGGCGCACGAGGCGAGGGTGTCGCACGGCCCGCCTCCTCGGGACGAGTGGCTGTGCGCCCACCGGGGGTCGGCGCACAGCCCTCCTCAGGGACTACTCGTCGTCGACGTCGTGACGGTTCCAGCGACGGACGCGTCCGATCTTGCGCAGGTCGCGGAAGGGCAGGCGCGCGGCGTCGCCGATCCCGCGGATCTTGTGCGGGCTGCACAACCGGCAGCCCTTCCACCGGCGGTGGGGTGAATGTGCCACGAGGCACCTCGTCTCAGGACAACACCCGCCTGAGAGGGCGGGGTTGGTTCCCGCGCGGACGCACCCGTGGAGTCATGCGAGCACCGTACAGCGCGCCGCCGACGTGCCTCCCGGGCACGGCGGCCGAACGGCCCCTGACGGACCGCCGGCCACGGCACCCGCCGCGCCCCGAGACCACCCCCGGTTCCGCCGTGCGTCCACGAAGACCCTCGTCATTCGGTCGACGTGACGCCCTCGTAGAGGCCGAGCTGGTTCCCGTCGAGGTCCTCGAAGATCGCCCACCAGCTCGTCGGGCTGATCTGCGACTTGCCCATGAGCACCTTCCCGCCGAGGGAGGACACCTGCGCGAGGGTGTCGTCGATCGAGTCGACCTCGACGTAGCTGCGCGGGGTCGTGAAGCTCGCGTCCCGTGGTGCGAGCCCGCCGCCGCTGATCTGGTTGGGTGCCCGCCACATGGGGTACCCCTCGAAGCCGGGGACCTCCGCGATGTCCCAGCCGAACAGCCCGCTGTAGAACGTGCGGGCGGCCTGGGTGTCGCCGACCGGGATGTCGATGTGCGTGATGTCGCCGTGAGCCATGGGGTCCTCCTCGACCGGGGTGCTGGGCGGTGCGGCCGGGCGCCGGGCGGCGTCCCCGCTTCTCCACGCTACGTCCGTCGAGCGCGACGGGCACCCGTCCGCCGGGGTGAGCGACGTCGTCGGGCAGGAGCGCTCCCGGGCGGTCAGCCCTTCGCCGCGCGCTCCGCCTTCGCCGCGGCCTTGGCCGCCTTCTTGGTCTCGCGGACCTGGTCGAGCGAGTGCTGGTCGACGACGTCGGCGATCGAGCGGCGCGCACCCTCCTCGCCGTACGCCCCCGCTGCCTCGCGCCACCCCTCGGGCTGGACGCCGTACTGCTTGCCGAGGAGCGCGAGGAAGATCTTCGCCTTCTGCTCGCCGAAACCCGGCAGGGCCTTGAGCCGCTTGAGGACGAGCGGGCCGTCGGGGGCGCTGCCGTCGGGTCCGGGGTCGGTCCACAGGCGCGTGACGTCGCCGTCGTACTGCTCGTCGACGACCTGGGCGACGGCCTGCACGCGACCCGCCATGGAGCCGGGGTAGCGGTGGATCGCCGGGGGAGTGGCGGCCATCGCGGCGAACGACTCGGGCTCGGCCGCGGCGATGCGGTGCACGTCGAACCCGCCCATGCGCTGGGAGATCTTGAGCGGCCCGGCGAACGCCGACTCCATGGTGACCTGCTGGTCGAGGAGCATCCCGACGAGCAGCGCGAACGGGTCGGTGGACAGCAGCGTGTCGGCTTCCGGGTCGCCGGTGAACCACAGGTCGTTGGCCATGCCCCCATCATGGCAGCCGCGCTCGGCGGGCGCCTCGCCCGGACCCGGCCGGGTCGTGCCGGGCAAGGCCCCAGAGCCTGTTGGACCAATGTCAAACAGAGGCTACAGTTTGACATGTGTCAAACAACAGCGAGGCGAGCCGCCTCAGCCCCGACGAGCGCCGCGAGCAGATCCTGCGCGTCGCGTCCGAGCGCTTCGCGGACCAGGGGTTCGACGCGGTCTCGGTGCGCGACATCGCGCAGGAGGCCGGGGTGACCCGGGCGCTCGTCTACCACTACTTCCCGGGCAAGGACTCGCTGCTCGACGCCGTCCTGCGTCGTGAGGCCGAGGCCATCCTGGCGGCCACCGCGCCGCTTCCCGGTCTCAGCGCCCGCGAGAACCTCGAACGTGCGCTGGGCGCGTACCTCGACCACTTCTCGGCGAGCAGCGGCCAGCTGCGCGACCTGTACGCCCCGCACGCCTCCGCACCCGCGCTGGTGCACGAGCTCGCTGCTGCCAACCACGTCGTCCAGGTGGACCGGATCCTGGAGTACCTCGACCTGACGGACACCACCCTGTCGCGCCTCGCGGTCGGCGGATGGCTGGGGTTCGTCGAGGAGGTCGCGCGAGAGAGCGGCGGTGGGGCGTCGGTCCCGCGCGAGCAGGTCCTCCGGCTGTGCCTGCGCGCGCTGGGCGTCGTGACCGGCTCGCCGCTCGCCCGCGGGGACCAGGAAGACACCACCGAACCATCGACCAGGGAGAACAACTCATGAAGATCGTCGTGCTGGGTGCCACCGGGAACATCGGGTCGCAGGTCGTCGAGCACGCCCTCGCGGCGGGCCACGAGGTGGTCGCGTACGCGCGTCGCCCGGAGGCCGTGCCGCCGCGTCCGGGCGTGAGCGTCGTCGCGGGCTCCCTCGACGACGCGTCCACGCTGGCCGACGCCGTGCGCGGCGCGGACGTCGTCGTGTCGGCGGTGGGTGGGCCTGCCAAGGACAAGACCTTCATGCAGCGCACGCTGCCCACGATCGTCGCAGGGCTCGAGCAGGCCGGCGTCGACCGGTTCGTGCTCGTCTCGGCGTTCGGCGTGGGGGACACCGCCGCCAAGGCCTCCTGGTTCGCGCGCCTGATCTACCGCACGGTCATCTCGTCGATGTTCGCGGACAAGGCCGCGTCCGAGGCGATCCTGCCTGGGTCGGCCCTCCGGTGGACGATCGCCTACCCGGTGAACCTCAAGAACGCGCCCGCGCTGGCGTCCGAGACCGTCGAGCCGCTCGACGAGGTGGGCTCGGTCCCCGGCCTGCCCACCCTGCCGTTCGCGAACGCGGGCAGGGCGCTCGTGGAGATCGCCACGAACCCCGAGTACGTGGGCAAGCGGGTCCTGGTCACCACGCCGACCGGCTGGCGTCCGGCGTCGCGCTGAGCCGCCCGGAGCGGCACCGCGGGCGGCCGGTGCGGCCCGGCGAGTGGGGGCGCTGCCTCAGCGGGGCGGACCCACCCGCCCGTCGAGGAACTCGTCCACGCGCAGCACCCGCAGCGCGACCCGGATCACGCCCGGGACGAGCCGGAGCCCGGCGTCGCCGTGCAGGCGGCGCAGGTCGTCGACGACGTAGCCGCGCCCACCGCGCGTGAGCCCGAACAGACCGACGGCCTCGACGTTCCTGAGCCAGTCCCCGTCGGGGCCGTAGGTCAGGGCGATCACCACGCGGACCTCGTGCGGAGCGGTCGCCGACGCCGGCTCCCGGAAGGCCATGACCGGTGTCGCGAAGGGGCGCCCGCTGCGCCGCCCGTGGTGGTGGACCGTCGCGAAGGGGGGCACGCGCGACGACATGCGGAGCACGAGGGGGTTGAGGAGACGCCTGTTGGTCCGGGCGACCGCGTGCGGGATGGGCATGACAGCCATGGTGCGCGCCGGCGCGTGCACCGGCCAGCGCACGAGCGCCCGACGTCGTGACCGGCTGTCGGCCGAGCACGACGTTGCGCGCCCTCGAGAACGAGGTTGCGGTCGTCTCGGCGGGTATGACGACCGCAACCTCGTTCTCGGCGGGCAGGGCCCGGTCCGGCCCGGCCGTGCCGTTGCCGTTCAGGCGGCCCCGGCCCGTTCCCGGTGCGCGGTCGGGCTCAGGCCGCGCACGCGTGTGAACGCTGCGCTCAGTGCGAACGGTGTCCCGTACCCGACCTGGCGGGCCACCGACCCGACCGTCGCCCCGGGTTCCAGCAGCAGGTCGGCCGCGAGGGTCAGGCGCCACCCGGTCAGGTAGCTCATGGGCGGCTCGCCCACGAGCTCGGTGAACCGGCGCGAGAACGCGGCGCGCGACAGCCCGACGGACCGCGCGAGGGACTCGACCGTCCAGGCCGTGGCCGGCTCGTGGTGCATGAGCCGCAGCGCGTGCCCGACCACGGGGTCGGCGTCGGCGCGGTACCACCCCGGCGCCTCGCCGCGGTCGAGCCAGGCGCGCAGGGCGCCGATGAGCAGGATGTCGAGCAACCGGTCGAGCACGGCCTCCTGCCCGGGCCGGTCGTGCGCCATCTCGCGGGCGAGGAGCGACACGAGGTCGGCGTCGAGGTCTCCCCGGCGCAGCACGAGCAGCGGCGGCAGGACGCTCAGCAGGCGGCCGCCGACCTCGCCGTCGAGGGGGTAGGTCCCGGTCAGCAGGACGGTCGGACCGTCGGGGTCGTTTCCCCAGGTCCGGACGCCGAGGTCGACGAGGGGCGACGGCTGGTCGCCGACCGCCCGGCAGGCCCCGACGGCGTCGCTCACCATCTGCGGTGGCGTCCCGGGGGCGTCGGCCACGGTGTAGTGGCGTGGGCCGCGCAGCAGGGCGACGTCGCCCTCGACGAGGTGGGCGTCGAGCCGCGGCTCGTCGGGTCCCGGCCCGGCGTCCATCCCGATCCACGCCGTCCCGTGCACGACGGGTACGAGCGTGAGCGGCGCCTCGTCCTCGATGCGCATCGACCACGGCGGCGCGAGGAGCGAGCGCAGCAGGAAGGCGCCCCGCGCGCGGGGCCCGTCGAGCAGTCCGGCGACAGCGTCCATGCCTCGACCGTACGCCGCCCCGCTGCCCGGTGGAAGACGGACGGACATGCAGACGAGCCTCTGGGCCATGGAACGTCTCGGACGGTACCTGTTGACTCGAATCACAGCACCGGACCATCGATCACAGGAGACCGACATGACCGCGCACCAGCCCCCCGCAGAAACCGCAGCACCCGCAGGACCCGCAGGAACCGCAGCACCGGACGGCGTCGCGCCGCTGGTCGCCGTCGTCGGCGCGACGGGCAAGTCGGGTCGTCGTGTCGCCGCCCGCCTCACCGCGGCGGGCGTCCGCGTCCGCCCCGTCTCGCGCAGCACCGAGGTGCGGCTCGACTGGGACGACCCGGCGACCTGGGCCCCGGCCGTCGCGGGAGCCGACGCCGTCTACGTGGCCGTCGCCCCGGACCTCGCAGCCCCCGGCGTCCCCGAGGTCGTCGCCGACCTCGCCGGGGTCGCCGCCCGGGAGGGGGTCCGGCGCCTGGTCCTGCTCTCCGGCCGGGGCGAGCCCGAGGCACAGCGGGCCGAGGGGCTCGTCGCCGAGGCCTTCCCTGCGTGCACGGTCGTGCGCTGCGCATGGTTCGCGCAGAACTTCAGCGAGAGCTTCCTGCTGGACCCCGTGCTCGGCGGCGTGGTCCACCTTCCGGTCGACGGCGTGGTCGAGCCGTTCGTCGACCTCGAGGACGTGGCCGAGGTCGCGGTCGCCGCGCTGACCCAGCCCGGGCACGAGGGCCTGGTCCACGAGCTCACGGGGCCGCGACTGCTGACGTTCGGCGAGGCGCTCGCGGAGATCGGTGCGGCGAGCGGGCGGGAGGTCCGCCTCCGGACCGTCACGGGCGACGAGTTCGCGGCCGGCCTGCGTGCCGCGGGGCTCCCGGCGGACGACGTCGACCTCGTGCGCTACCTCTTCGAGGAGGTTCTCGACGGTCGCAACGCGCACCTGGCCCACGGGGTCCGCGAGGCGCTCGGGCGCGAGCCCCGGGACTTCGCCGGGTTCGCGCGCCGCGAGGCCGCCGTGTGGTCCCCGACCTCCACCGCAGCCCCGGCCGCTCTCTCGGAGGTGCACTGATGGACGCGGTCGGCGCCCTCGGGTGGGCGGTCGTGGTCGCGGCCGTGGGCTGCGCCCTGGTCGGGGGAGTGCTCTTCGCGTTCTCGACCTTCGTCATGGCCGGTCTGCGGTCGGTCGCGCCGGACGTCGGCGCGGCGGCGATGGCCGCGATCAACCGTCATGCGACGAGGGTGCCGTTCGGGTCGCTCCTGCTCGTGACGACCGGACTGGTGACGGTGCTCGGCGTCGTGGCGGCTACCCGGCTGGGCGAGGCGGGCATGCCGCTCGTCCTCGCGGGTGCCGTGGTCTACCTCGTGGGCGGGATCGGGGTGACGGCGGCGGTCAACGTCCCGCTCAACGACCGCCTCGAGGCCGCGGACGCCGCGGTCTCGGCCTCCTCGCCCCGCGCTGTCCCGGCCTCGGGCGCAGGGGTGCGCGACGTGAAGGTCCGGGCCACCAGCCCGACGGCGGAGCGTGACCAGGTCTGGCGGGTCTTCCTGGGGCGCTGGGTCGCCTGGAACCATGTGCGGACCCTCGCGTGCGCGGCGGCGGCCCTGCTCCTGACCCTGGGACTGGTGACGCTCGTCGGGGGATGAGCGGCGCCGTCGGGCCCGGTCCCGGTCCGGTCGTCGAGGTGGACCTGGAATAGCCGCTCGCACGCCGGGGTTCGCCCCGGTATGAGCGAACAGAGCTGGGGCGACGACGCCACGATCCGCACGGTCCTCGCGGACACCGAGACCTGGGCCGTGGTGGGTCTGTCGAACAACTCGGCACGCGCTGCCTACGGGGTGGCGCGGCTGCTCCAGCGTCAGGGCAAGCGGATCGTGCCGGTCCACCCGTCGGGCCAGTCCGTGCACGGCGAGCAGGGGTACGCCTCGCTGGCCGACATCCCGTTCCCGGTCGACGTGGTGGACGTGTTCGTGCGGTCCGAGCTCGCCGGGGACGTCGCGGACCAGGCCGTGGCGATCGGGGCGAAGGCCGTCTGGTTCCAGCTCGGCGTGGTCGACGAGGACGCCCTCGCGCGGGTCCGCGACGCCGGTCTGGACATGGTCATGGACCGCTGCCCCGCGATCGAGTGGCCGCGCCTGGGCCCCGCCGTCTGACCGGCCAGGCCCCGCAGCGCGCCGAGAACGGGGTTGAGGTCGTTCCGACCAGCAGAACGACCTCAACCTCGTTCTCGGCACCCCGGGGGACACTGCAGGGTCAGTCGCCGAACACCAGCACCGGGCGCCCCGTCCGTGGGTGGGTCAGCACGTCGCAGCGGACCCCGTAGACCGGTTCGATCACGGCAGGCACGAGGACCTCCCTGACCGGTCCTGCCGCGACGACGCGCCCTTCCGCGAGGACCACGACGTGGTCGCACGAGGACGCCGCGAGGTTGAGGTCGTGCAGGGCTGCGAGGACCGTCACGCCGTCGGCGGCGAGCTTGCGCAGCACCGTCATGGCCGCGAGCTGGGCCGCGATGTCGAGGTGGTTGGTGGGCTCGTCGAGGAGCAGCAGGGCCGGGTCCTGGGCGAGCGCACGAGCCATGTGCACGCGCTGACGCTCACCGCCGGACAGCGTCGCGAGCGACCGCCCGGCGAGCTCCTCGACCCCGGCGCGGACCAGGGCCTCGCGGGCCACGGCGCGGTCGGCGTCGGTGTCCCCCGCGAGGAGGGGGCGGTGGGGGATGCGGCCGAGCAGCACCGCGTCGAGCACCGAGATCGGCAGGTCGGTCGACGCGTCCTGCTCGACGAGCGCGACCCGACGGGCCCGACGGCGCCGCGGCATGCCCAGGAGGTCCTCGCCGTCGAACCGGACCTCGCCCGCGTCCGGGACCTGCGTGGCCGCGATCGCGCGCAGCAGCGTCGACTTCCCCGAGCCGTTCGGTCCGAGCAGCCCGCTCACGGCGCCCGGGGGAGCGGTCGCGTCGACCCCGTCGAGGACGAGCCGTGTCCCGGCCGACCACGAGACGCGCGACGCGTCGAGCCCACGACCGCCCTCCGCGCCCGGGACCACAGCGCTCTCCCTGCTCACAGCGCCCGCCTCCCTCGCCACAGGATGAGCGCGAAGACGGGCGCACCGATCGCGGCCGTGAGGATGCCCACGGGCAGCTCGCGCGGGGCGAAGATCGTGCGGGCGAGCGTGTCCGCCCACACCAGGAACGACCCGCCGAGCAGTGCCGCGAGGGGCAGCAGCACGCGGTGCCGGGCGCCCGTCAGGAGCCGGACGGCGTGCGGCAGGATCAGGCCCACGAACCCGATCGCGCCCGAGACCGAGACCAGCGCTCCGGTGAGCAGCGCGACCCCCACGAGCAGCAGCCAGCGGGTCCGGTTCACGGCGATGCCGAGGCCCGCGGCCGCGGTGTCGCCGAACGTGAAGGCGTCGAGCACCGAGCCCGTCGAGGCGAGGAGCGTGCCCAGGACCAGCACGGCCCCGCCCGCGATCGCCACGGACGTCCAGGTGGCCCCCGCGACCGACCCCATGAGCCACGACAGGATCTCGCGGTAGGAGTCCCCTGTCGCGGACCAGAAGATGATGAACGACGTCGCCGCGGCCGCGAGCTGGCTCACCGCGAGACCCGCGAGGACCGTCCGTGTGGGGGTGACCGCCCCGAGCGAACCGGCGAGCGCGAGCGCCGCGACCAGGGCCAGGACGGCGCCGCCGAACGCCGCGACGGGCAGCAGGACGCTCACGCCGAGGACCAGGACGAGGACCGCGCCGAGCGAGGCGCCCGACGAGAGCCCGAGCAGGTACGGGTCGGCGAGCGGGTTGCGCGTGAGGGACTGCATGACGGCTCCGCAGATCGCGAGCCCTGACCCGACGGCCGCGGCCGTGAGGACCCGCGGCAGGCGGAGCTGCCACACCATGCCGTCCTGCAGGAGCGGCAGCGGTTCGAGCCCGAGCGGCCCGCCGAGCCCGACGTGCGTCGCGATCGAGCGCCACACGTCGCTCCACGTGAGGTCCGCGGGGCCGATCGTCACGGCGACCACGACGCTCAGGACGAGCGCGAGCGACGCCCCGGCGAGCCACCACGGGGCCGCGCGCCGGTTCCCCGGGGAGCGGCGCGCGGGGGCGCGCTCTCCCGACGGGGCGGTGCTCGTCTCGGCCACGAGGCTTCTCACGGGTGCCGGACCTCTCAGGAGACGGTCAGCGCGGCGAGCTGCGCGCCGAGGTCCTCGACGGCGTCGACGTTGCGGACGCCCGCCTCGGTCGCGGGGAAGGGGACGGTCAGGAAGCGGTCCTCCCGCACGGCCGTGAGGTTGGCCGTGGCCGGGTTGGCCTGCAGGGCGTCGATCTTGGACTGCGCCGTGTTCCAGGCCGAGTCGACGAGCACGATCACGTCGGGGTCGGCCGCGATGATCTCCTCGAACGAGAACGGCGTCCAGGTGTCCCGGACCGAGGCCGCGATGTTCTCGAGCCCGACGGCGTCCATGATCATCTGCGGCGCACCGGTCCCGGCACCCACGTAGGGGATGTCCGACCCGGACGAGTACCACAGGGCCGTGAGCCCGCGGTCGTCGGGCTCGACGGCGTCGAGCCCTGCGCGCTGGGCCGCCACGAGGTCCTCCGCCGTCCCGGCGACGTCGAAGACCTGGCCTGCCTCGGTGATCTCGGCGAACACGTCGTCGAACGTGAGCGGGTCCGGCTTGTACGCCTCGTCCTTGCAGGCCGAGGGCGAGACGTAGGTCTGGACGCCGAGCTGCTGGAGGGTCGAGCGGTCGCCCGCGCCCTCGGCGGTGAGGTTGGACTCCCACCCCGCGTACACGAGGTCGGGCTCGAGCGTGAGGACCGCCTCCGCGCCGGGGACCTTGTCCGCGAGCGGGGTCGCGACGGCCGGGAGGTCGGCGGCGACGTCGGCCCACCGCTCGGCCACGGGCCCGTCGGGGAACGCGGTCCCGACGATCCGGTCGCCCAGTCCGAGCGCGAGCATCATCTCGGTCGTGCTCGACTTGATCGTCACGACCTTCTCCGGCACGGCGTCGAACGTGACGTCGAACCCGCAGTTGTCGAGCGTCAGGGGGTACGTCGTCGCCGCGACGTCGGTCCCGGCGGGCGCGGACGACTCGTCCGACCCACCGGCCGACGGGGCCCCGGCGGCCGAGCACCCCGCGAGGGCGAGGGACGAGGCCAGGGCGAGCGCCGCCGTCGGGCCGACGCCCGGTGCGCGACGGGACGGGCGGACGGACGGTCGGACACGGCGCAGCGTGGACAGCACAGCACTCCAGGTCGGGAGGTCGCCTGCTCGACCGGTGCAGGGCACGGCGGCGCGGCGAGATGCGAGAGGGATAGGGCGCCACAATCCGCGACGAGGATCCGCGGCCCAAGCACGGGCCGCTGCGGCGAGCCAAGCACGGCCCGCGATCCGCACCCCAGCCTAGTAGGTCGTGGCGGCCGGGGGCCACGGTCGGTGAGACCGCCGTCCGCGCGGCGCACGGACCTACAGTGGGCACATGAGCCCGACGGCGGAGCCCACCCCTCCCGGCACGCCCGGCACGCCCGGCACGCCCGGCCGCGGGTCCGGCGCGGCGCGCACCGGTCCGTCACGGCTGTGGGCGCCGCTGCTCGGGATCGTGTCGGCCCTCGGGGCGTTCGCCGTGGCCGAGCTCGTCGCGCTCGTCGTGGGTGCCGGGTCGAGCCCCGTCCTCGTCGTGGGCGCCGGGGTCGTGGACCGGGTGCCGCCGTGGCTCAAGGACTTCGCGGTCGAGACGTTCGGGACCGCGGACAAGACCGTGCTGATCCTCGGGATCGTCGTGGTGCTGGCGCTCGCGGCCGTCGCCGCCGGGACCCTCGAGACGCGACGGCCGCCGTGGGGCGCCGTCCTGCTCGTCGCGGTCGGCCTCGTGGGGGTGGCCGCCGCCGTCACGCGACCCGACGCGACGCCCCTGTGGGCGCTGCCGACCGTGGTGGGGGTCGGCGTCGGCGTGATGCTGCTGCGGACGGGCGCGGCGCGGCTGCGGACGTGGCGCAGCGCGGCGCTCGCGGCCACGACGGGTCCGGCCGACCCCGAGACCCCGCTCACCGCGGCCCGTCGGCGCGAGGCGGTCGACCGCCGGTCGTTCCTCGTCTTCGCGGGCCTCACGACCGCGACCGCGGTCGTGGTCGGCGGGGTGTCGCGCGCGCTGTCCGCCTCTGCCCGGGCAGTGACCGCGGCGCGCGACGCGATCCGCCTCCCGGCCCCGACCGGGCCCGCCGTCGTGGTCCCGGCCGGGGCAGACCTCGCCGTGCCCGGCATCACGCCCTACGTGACGCCCAACGACGACTTCTACCGCATCGACACGGCCCTGCGCGTGCCCGAGGTCAACCCGGACGACTGGCGGCTGCGCGTCGTCGGGCTCGTCGAGGAGGAGGTCGAGCTCACGTTCGCGGAGCTGCTCGCGCTGCCCCTCGTCGAGCACGCCACGACCCTGACGTGCGTGTCGAACGAGGTCGGCGGGAACCTGGTCGGCAACGCGGTGTGGCTCGGGTACCCGCTGCGCGACCTGCTCGCCCGCGCCCGTCCGCGCGCGGACGCCGACATGGTGCTCTCGCGCAGCGCCGACGGCTGGACCGCGAGCACGCCGCTCGACGTGCTCACGGACCCGGGCCGCGAGTCCCTGCTCGCGGTCGGCATGAACGGTGAGCCGCTGCCGCTCGCGCACGGCTTCCCGGTGCGCATGGTCGTGCCGGGGCTGTACGGGTACGTCTCGGCGACCAAGTGGGTCGTCGAGCTCAAGGTCACGCGCTTCGCCGACGACGTCGCCTACTGGTCCACGCGCGGCTGGTCCGAGCGCGGGCCGATCAAGACGTCGTCACGCATCGACGTGCCCCGGGCGGGTGCGACGGTGTCGCCCGGCGCCGCCGGGGACGTGGTCGTCGCGGGCGTCGCGTGGTCCCAGCACACGGGCGTCGCGGGCGTCGAGGTGCGGGTCGACGAGGGGGAGTGGGAGCAGGCCGAGCTCGCGGAGACCGTCTCGGCCGACACCTGGCGCCAGTGGACCTGGACCTGGGCGTCGCCCGCGGCGGGCAGCCACCGCCTCGCGGTCCGGGCGACCGACGCCGACGGCACGGTCCAGACCTCGACCGAGGCACCGCCCGCCCCCGACGGGTCGAGCGGCTGGGACGCGATCGAGGTCCGCGTGGGGTGAACCCGTCCAGCATGCGAGCACCTCGCGCAGCGGCGTGGACGACGCCGCGCGGCGTGGCAGGGTAGGGAGCGTGACGACCTCGCAGCCCCAGCCCCCGTCCACCGAGCAGGCCGCCGTGCCCGCGACCCTGCGTGCCGTCGTGACCGGCGCCTCGTCCGGCATCGGCGCCGCGACCGTGCGCCGGCTGCGCGCGCAGGGGTGGGACGTCGTCGCGTTCGCGCGCCGCGCCGACCTGCTCGACGCGCTCGCGGCCGAGACGGGCGCCAATCCCGTGGTCGGCGACGTCACGGACGAGGCCGACGTCGCGCGCCTCGTGCGCGAGGCCGAGGCCCGCGGACCTGTCCACGCGGTGCTCAACATCGCGGGCTTCGCGAGCGGCACGGACCCGATCGACGCGAGCGACCTGGACCGCTGGCGCGCGATGTTCGAGACCAACGTGCTGGGGACGGTGCGCGTGACCAAGGCGTTCCTGCCCGCGATCCGCCGCGCGGGGTTCGGGACGGTCCTGGTCCTGACGTCGACCGCGGGGCACGACGCGTACAGCGGCGGCTCGGGCTACGTCGCGACCAAGCACGCGCAGGCCGCGGTCGCGGACACGCTGCGCCTCGAGCTCAACGGCGAGCCCGTCCGGGTCCTGGAGATCGCGCCCGGCATGGTCCGCACGGAGGGGTTCTCCCTGACGCGGTTCGACGGCGACCAGGCCAGGGCCGACGCGGTCTACGAGGGCGTCGAGAACCCGCTCACCGCGGACGACGTGGCCGACGTCGTGACGTTCGCCGTGACCCGGCCCCAGCACGTCGCGATCGACACCCTGGTGCTGCGCCCCGTCGCGCAGTCCTCGACCACGCTCCTGGCCCGCGGGCCGCTCGTGACGCGGACGGACAGGGGCTGAGCGCCGGTCCGGGCTGAGGTGCGGGCACCCTGGGCCGAGACGCGCTTGTCGGTCTGCGGCCCGGCTGGCATGATGACGCCCGTGACCCCCTCCGCGCACCCCCTGAGCACGCCGGTGCTCCCGGTGCGCCCGTGGGCGGTCCGCGCGTCGAGCTGTTGTTGAGGGCTCGCTGACGCTCCAGCAGCGTGCGACCTGGTGTCAGCGAGCAGTGCCGCGCCCCTCCCTCCTGGGAGAGGGCGTGATGGTCACCGATCAGTTCTCCGGACCTGGTCGGTCTGCCCTCGTGAGCACCCGCCTCGACCTCAGGACCTCCCATGAACATCGCTCTGAACGCCTACCCGTTCGCCGTCTCCGCGGACGTCGACCCGCTCGGCCGCCTGGTCGCCCACGACCCGTGGTTCGCCGCGGCCTCGCGGGGCGGCGTGCCGTCGGCCGCCCACGGCCCGACGGCGCAGCCCGCCCCGGCCGGGGCGCTCACCATCGAGTGGCTCGTCGCGCGCGACATCGACACCTACCGGGCGCGGCGCGGGCAGTCCTCGCGAGGCAGGTAGGCGGGCTCAGGCCGCTGCGCGGTCGCCGACCGTGCCGGCGCTCATGCGCAGCCCGGGCAGGCCCCGCCGGGCGACCAGCCACTCGGCGAGCACGATGTTGGGGAGCCAGCACAGGAACGCGACGGGGGCGTACGCGGTCTCGAAGAGCACCCCGGGGTCGGCGTCGGGTCCGGCGAACGGCGTCTGGACCGCCACGAGGACGCCGACCCACAGGCGCAGCGTCACGGCCGCGTACGTCAGGGCGAAGCAGCGGATCATCCAGGCCTGGTGCTCGGCGACGCGACCCGTCCGGACGGCGCGGTACGCCTTCCAGCCCGTCCAGGCCCACAGCACCGCGAGCGTGCCGAACCCGAAGAAGCCGAGGAAGGCGACCGAGCTCGCGGTCGAGACGACGAGCCCCGTGAGCGCGCCGACCCCGACCCCGACCAGGTAGACCCGGCCCAGCACGCGGTGCAGGCGTGGGAAGCGGCGGCGCCAGCGGGACACGAACTGCAGCGGTCCCACCAGGAGTGCGACGCCCGCGAACGCGATGTGCAGGTAGAACGCGAGCTGGATCGCGGGCGGGCGGTCCGCGGACGTCGACGCGAGGCCCGTGCCGTCCTGGGCCAGCTCGTCGAGCGTCGCGCCCGTGTAGGAGGTGAGCAGGACCGCGGCCATGGCGATCGAGCTGAGCGCGACCCACACGAGCCCGGGCCGGAAGCGGCGGGACGGGCGGGCCGGGTGCGAGGGGCTCGTCCGCCCGGGGGCGCGCGGGGCGCCGGTCGTGGACGTGGCCTCGGAGGGAGTGGGCATCGTCGCCTCGTTCTCGGGTCGGGGTGCGGGACGGGGGCGCCGTCCGGGCGCCGTCGGGCGTTCCCAGCGTCCCGCCCCGGGGAGGCCCTCCGACAGGAGGGTGACCCCCCGGAAACGTGGTGGCCCGCCCCCGGCACGCGCTCGACCGTTCCGGTACGCCGGTTCGACGATCGGCTCGGTGCCCGCGCCGACGGCGCGTTACCATGGGGCCACAGGCATCGACCCGGCCATCACCGGTGAGCCTCCGGAAGAACAGGTCCCACGCCGTGGCGCCCCAGTAGAACCGGACGGGTAGGCCCGTCACAGCCGTGTCGAGCGGTCGCCGCTCGGGCTCCGTGAGGTGCCCGACGACGGCAAGCGGGGTGGTACCGCGGCTCGCCCGCTCCCTCGGTCACCAGGGAGGGGTGGTCGTCCTCGCACGAGCACGTCCCGGACCACCGCCTGCCACTCACGATGGAGCCACTGAGCCATGGCCTACCCTCTGCACCGCACCGACGACACCGCCCCTGACGGTCAGGGCCACCAGATCCCCGCCAGCCCGAACCTGCCCGCGCTCGAGCGCGGCGTGCTGTCGTACTGGTCCAAGGACGACACGTTCCGTGCGTCGATCGAGCGCCGCGAGGCCGGCCAGGACGGCGACAACGAGTTCGTCTTCTACGACGGCCCCCCGTTCGCGAACGGCCTCCCGCACTACGGGCACCTCCTGACGGGGTACGCCAAGGACGTGGTGCCGCGGTACATGACCATGCGCGGCAAGCGCGTCGAGCGCCGCTTCGGCTGGGACACGCACGGCCTGCCCGCCGAGCTCGAGGCCGAGCGCGTGCTGGGCATCACCGACAAGTCGCAGATCGAGGCCATGGGCATCGCCGCGTTCAACGACGCCTGCCGTGAGTCCGTGCTCAGGTACACGGACGAGTGGAAGGACTACGTCACGCGCCAGGCGCGCTGGGTCGACTTCGCCAACGACTACAAGACGCTCGACATCACGTTCATGGAGTCGGTCATCTGGGCGTTCAAGCGCCTGTACGACAAGGGCCTCGCCTACGAGGGCTACCGCGTGCTGCCCTACTGCTGGCGCGACGAGACGCCGCTGTCGAACCACGAGCTGCGCATGGACGACGACGTCTACCAGTCGCGTCAGGACCCGGCGCTCACGGTCGGGCTGCGCCTCTCGGGTGACGTCGTGGACGGCGCCGCATCCCCGGCGGCGGGCGCGCTCGTGCTCGTGTGGACCACGACCCCCTGGACGCTCCCCTCCAACCTGGCGGTCGCCGTCGGGCCGGACGTCGACTACGTGGTCGTGCGCCCCGGGGCCGACTCCGCGGTGGCGGGGGACAAGGTCGTTCTCGCGGCCGCGCGCCTGGGCGCCTACGTCAAGGAGCTCGGGGAGGACGCCGAGGTCCTGGCGACCGTCAAGGGAGCCGACCTCGCGGGGCTGCGCTACACCCCGGCCTTCGACTACTTCACCGACCGCTCGGCGGCCGGCTGGCCCAACGCCCACCAGGTGCTCGTCGCGGACTTCGTGACGACCGAGGACGGTACCGGTGTGGTCCACCTGGCCCCGGCCTTCGGCGAGGACGACATGGCGGTCTGCGACGCGGCGGGGATCGTGCCCGTCGTGCCGGTCGACGCGCGCGGTCGCTTCACCAACGAGGTGCCGGACTACGCGGGCGAGCAGGTCTTCGACGCCAACCCGAAGGTCATCAAGGACCTCAAGGAGGGCACGGGCCCTCTCGCGCGCGTCGAGCCCGGGGCACGCGCCGTCGTGCTGCGCCACGAGACCTACCAGCACTCCTACCCGCACTGCTGGCGCTGCCGGAACCCCCTGATCTACAAGGCGGTCTCGAGCTGGTTCGTGCGCGTGACCGAGTTCCGCGACCGCATGGTCGAGCTCAACCAGGACATCACCTGGACCCCGGAGCACATCCGCGACGGGCAGTTCGGCAAGTGGCTCGCCGGTGCGCGCGACTGGTCGATCTCCCGCAACCGCTACTGGGGCACGCCCATCCCCGTGTGGGTCTCGGACGACGCCAACCATCCGCGCATCGACGTCTACGGCTCGATCGCCGAGCTCGAGGCGGACTTCGGGGTGCCCGTGACGGACCTGCACCGCCCGTTCATCGACGACCTGACGCGCCCCAACCCGGACGACCCGACCGGGAAGTCCACCATGCGCCGCATCCCCGACGTCCTGGACGTCTGGTTCGACTCGGGGTCCATGCCGTTCGCGCAGGTGCACTACCCGTTCGAGAACGCCGACTGGTTCGAGCACCACTACCCGGGCGACTTCATCGTCGAGTACATCGGCCAGACGCGTGGCTGGTTCTACACGCTGCACGTGCTGGCCACGGCGCTCTTCGACCGGCCGGCGTTCCGCTCGGCCGTCTCGCACGGGATCGTGCTGGGCTCCGACGGGCGCAAGATGAGCAAGTCGCTGCGCAACTACCCGGACGTCAACGAGGTCTTCGACCGCGACGGGTCCGACGCGATGCGCTGGTTCCTCATGAGCTCGCCCATCCTGCGCGGTGGCAACCTCATCGTGACCGAGGACGGCATCCGCGACTCGGTGCGCCAGGTCCTGCTGCCGCTGTGGAGCACGTACTACTTCTTCACGCTCTACTCCAACAACGCCCAGGACGGCGCGGGGTACACCGCCCGGCGCGTGGCCCCCGAGCGCGTCGCCGGCCTCCCGGCCCTCGACCGCTACCTGCTGGCCCGCACGCACGACCTGGTCGAGACCGTCACGGCCCAGCTCGACGCGTTCGACATCGCCGGGGCGTGCGAGACCGTGCGCGAGCACCTGGACCTGCTCACCAACTGGTACGTCCGCACGCAGCGCGACCGGTTCTGGGACGAGGACGCCGACGCGTTCGACACCCTGTGGACGGCGCTCGAGGTCCTCACGCGCGTCATGGCGCCGCTCGCGCCCCTGCTCTCGGAAGAGGTCTGGCGCGGGCTCACGGGCGGGCGCAGCGTGCACCTGACCGACTGGCCCAGCGTCGCCGCCGGTGGGGCGGACGGCGCGGGGGAGTCCCTCGCGGACGTCCTGGTCGCCGACGACGCCCTGGTCGCCTCGATGGACCTGGTCCGCTCGGTCGCCTCGCTCTCGCTCGGGCTGCGCAAGGCGCACTCGCTGCGCGTGCGCCAGCCGCTGAGCACCCTGACCGTCGTGACCGAGGACCCGGCAGCGCTCGAGCCCTACGCCGACCTGCTCGCCCGCGAGCTCAACGTCAAGGCCGTGCGCTTCCTCGACCTCGAGTCGGGCGCGGCCGACGAGTTCGGCGTGTCGCAGAAGCTCACGGTCAACGCCCGGGCCGCCGGCCCGCGCCTGGGCCGTGGTGTCCAGGCCGTGATCAAGGCGGCCAAGGCCGGGGCGTGGCGCGTGGGTGACGACGGGTTCGTCGTCGTCGAGACGCCCGACGGCGACGTGCCGCTGCTCGGCTCGGAGTACGAGCTGACGACCGTGGTGCTCGCCGAGCAGGGCCACGACGAGGCCGACCCGGCGGCGCCGTCGATCGCCGCAGCCGTGCTGCCCACGGGCGGTTTCGTGGTCCTCGACCTCGAGCTGAACGACGCGCTCCTGGCCGAGGGGTACGCGCGCGACATCGTGCGCGAGGTGCAGGACGCCCGCAAGGCCGCCGGCCTCGAGGTGTCGGACCGCATCGACCTGTCCCTCTCGGTGCCCGGCCCCTGGCAGGGCGCGGTCGAGGACCACCGCGAGCTCATCGCGGGCGAGACCCTCGCAGTCAGCGTCACGATCGACCTGTCGCCGACCGACGAGCGCCAGGTCCTCGTGACCAAGGCGACCACGGGCGCCGACGTGTCCGGCTCGACCGGAGCACAAGCATGAGCGGCATCCGCGTCGGCCGTGGCGCCGGCGAGCGCCCGGGCGACAAGGACGCGCGGCGTCCCGGAGGTGCTGCGCACCAGCGCACGGCCGAGGAGGCCGCCGCGCTCGAGGACCTGACCACGGTGTACGCGCACATCATGGACCGGGCCCCCGAGCACGACATCGACCCGACGCTCGCGCGGGTCGAGCGGGTCCTCGAGCTCCTCGGCGACCCGCAGAAGGCCTACCGCACGGTCCACATCACCGGGACCAACGGCAAGACGTCGACGTCCCGGATGGTCGAGCGCCTCGTGCGCGAGCACGGCCTGCGCACCGGACGCTTCACGAGCCCGCACCTGACGTCGGTCACCGAGCGCATCGCGATCGACGGGGAGCCCGTGAGCCCCGCGCGCTTCGTCGAGATCTGGGAGGACGTCGCGCCGTACATCGGCGTCGCCGACCGCGAGTCCGAGGAGGCCGGCGGTCCCCGCCTGAGCTTCTTCGAGGTGCTCACCGTCATGGCCTTCGCCGCGTTCGCCGACGCCCCCGTGGACGTCGCGATCGTCGAGGTCGGCATGGGCGGCGGCTGGGACTCGACCAACGTCGTCGACGGCGACGTCGCGATCGTGACGCCCATCTCGATCGACCACACGCGCTGGCTCGGGCACACGATCGAGGAGATCGCGACCGAGAAGGCCGGCATCGTCAAGCAGGACGCCGTCGTGGTGCTCGCCGAGCAGAGCGACGTGGCCGAGGCGATCGTGATCGAGGCGGCGGCCGCCAAGGACGCCCGCGTCCTGCGCGAGGGCCAGGACATCGCGGTCGCCGGGCGGACGCCGGCGGTCGGGGGACAGGTCGTCGACCTGCGCACCCCCGCAGGCCTGTACACGCAGATCTTCCTGCCCATGATCGGCGAGCACCAGGCGCACAACGCCCTGCTCGCGCTGTCGGCGACCGAGGCCCTGCTGTCCGGCGGGCGCGCGCTCGACGGCGGGGTCGTCGAGGCCGCGTTCGGCGACGTGTCCTCGCCGGGGCGCCTCGAGGTCCTGCGGTCCAGCCCGACCGTGATCGTCGACGCGGCCCACAACCCGGCGGGTGCCGAGGCCCTCGTCGCGGCGCTCGACGAGGCGTTCGAGTTCGAGCACCTCATCGGGGTCGTCGCGATCATGGGCGACAAGGACTCCGAGCAGATCCTCTCGGTGCTTGAGCCCGTCCTTGCCGAGGTCGTCATCACGCGCAACAGCGCCGAGCGCTCGGCCGACGTGACGGACCTCGCGGAGGTCGCGACGGAGGTCTTCGGGGAGGACCGGGTCCACACGGCCGAGCGGCTCGACGAGGCGCTCGCCATCGCGGTCGACCTGGCCGAGCGCGACGACAGCGTGGGCGTCGGCGTCGGGACGGGCGTCCTGGTGACCGGGTCGGTCATCACGGCGGCCGACGTGCGGATCCTGCTCGGACGCGGCTGACGCGTCGGGCGACCACGGCGCGGGGCGCCTCCTCCGGGAGGTGCCCCGCGCCGTCGGCGTCCGGTGCCGCGCGCCCGGACCGGGCGCTCCCTGCGTGCCGGGGGGCGCGCGCGGGTGTTTGATGGGGGGACGGGCGCCGGGGCACGAGCCACCGGCGCGCGTGCAGTGCACGCGGCCGCCCGGTGCCGCAGCAGTCCGACGGAGGGATGCGCCATGAAGAAGCTGCTCAACGACCCGCAGGACGCGGTCACGGAGTCGCTCGACGGGTTCGAGCTGGCTCACGCGGACCTGGTCGAGGTCCACCGCGCGCCGCTGTACGTCTCGCGCGTGGGCGGGGCCGTCCCCGGGAAGGTCGGGCTCGTCAGCGGGGGCGGCGCCGGGCACGAGCCGCTGCACGCGGGATTCGTCGGGGCTGGCATGCTCGACGCCGCGGTGCCCGGGGCGGTGTTCACCTCGCCCACGCCGGACCAGATCGTGCCCGCGATCCTCGGCGCCGACTCGGGCGCGGGCGTGCTCGCGATCGTCAAGAACTACACGGGGGACGTGCTCAACTTCGAGACCGCGCTCGAGCTCGTCGAGGCCGAGGGCACGCAGGCCGCGAGCATCCTCGTCAACGACGACGTCGCGGTCGAGGACTCGCTCTACACCGCGGGCCGCCGCGGCGTGGCCGGGACCGTCGCGGTCGAGAAGATCGCCGGGGCCGCCGCAGACCGGGGGGACGACCTCGGCAAGGTCACCGAGATCGCCGGCCGGGTGGTCGCCAACGTCCGGTCCATGGGCGTCGCGCTCAGCGCGTGCACCGTGCCGCACGTCGGCAAGCCCAGCTTCGACCTCGGCGACGACGAGATCGAGATCGGGATCGGGATCCACGGCGAACCGGGACGGCACCGCATCCCGCTCGCGGCCGCGGACGAGATCACGGGCATGCTCGTCGACGCCGTGGCCGAGGACCTGAGGCTCGAGGGCGGGGAGCGAGTGTTGCTGTTCGTTAACGGTATGGGCGGTACGCCCCAGTCCGAGCTCTACGTCGTCTATCGTCAGGCACGGAGGCTGCTCGAGGCGCGCGGCGTGGCGGTCACCCGCTCGCTCGTGGGCAACTACGTCACCTCGTTGGAGATGCAGGGGGCCTCGGTCACCGTGCTCCGGCTGGACGACGAGCTGACCGCGCTCTGGGACGCGCCCGTGCACACCGCCGCTCTGAGGTGGTGACTCCGGCCGCTCCCGAGAGCCGGGGGACGGCGCCCCGTCGGCGGTTCTCGCGAGCCGCCCCGGGACAGTAGTGAAAGGGCGATTGATGACGCTGGACGTTGCGTGGGCTGTGCGCTGGATGCGGGACACCGCGGAGATGGTCGTGTCGTCGAGGGACGAGCTCACCGAGCTGGACCGCCAGATCGGCGACGGCGACCACGGCGAGAACCTGAACCGTGGCTTCCAGGCGGTCGTCGCGAAGCTCGACGGGCTGGAGCAGCAGCCCGCACAGATCGGTGACGTGCTCAAGCTCGTCGCCACGACGCTCATGTCCTCGGTGGGGGGCGCGTCCGGCCCCCTCTACGGCACCGCGTTCCTGCGGGCGGCCAAGGTGACGGGTCTCGCCGAGCTCGACTCGTCGGCCGTCGTCGCGCTGCTCGAGGGCGCGCTCGAGGGGATCACCGCGCGGGGCAAGGCCGTGCCCGGCGAGAAGACCATGGTCGACGCCTGGCAGCCGGCCGTCGACGCGGCCGTCGCGGCGGCCGACGCCGGGGCCTCGCCGGAGGGGGTCCTCGAAGCGGCCCTCGCCGCCGCCGAGGAGGGGGCCCGCGCGACGATCCCCATGCTCGCGACCAAGGGGCGCGCGAGCTACCTGGGCGAGCGCAGCATCGGTCACCAGGACCCTGGTGCGACGTCGACGGTCGTGGTCCTGCGGGCCGCGGTCGCGGCGGCCACCGCTCCCGGTGAATGATGGCTCGATGACTACCCCACAGGTCGGCGACCGCGCGCGGATCGCCCTGGTGCTCGTGTCCCACTCGGCCCGCCTCGCGCAAGGGGTCGCCGAGCTCGCCGCCCAGATGGCGCCCGGGGTCCTCCTCCTGCCCGCGGGCGGGACGGACGACGGCAGCCTGGGCACGAGCTACGACGTGGTGTCCGCCGCGGTCGAGGAAGGGCTCGTCGGCACCGACGGGGTCGTCGTGCTCGCCGACCTGGGGTCGGCGGTCATGACGATCGAGTCCGTCATCGAGCTGGACGACTCGCTCGACGGCCGGGTGGTCCTCGCGGACGCCCCGTTCGTCGAGGGGGCCGTCGCCGCCGCGGTCACGGCCCACGGCGGCGGTTCCCTCGCGGAGGTGCTCGCGTCGGCCGAGGCCGCGGGCGGCACGTTCGCGCAGAGCGCGGGGGCGCCGGGGGGAGGGGGCGAGTTCGTCCCCGCCCCGGGACCGGCCGACCAGCTCGCCGGTGCCGCGGGGATCGAGGACGACTCGCCCGGGGCCCCGCGCGCGGTCACGCTGCGCAACCCGCTCGGCCTGCACGCCCGCCCTGCGGCGATCCTCGCGCGCCTCGTCGCGGGGTACGACGCGAAGGTCACGGTCAACGGGGTCAACGCGGCGAGCGTGCTCGAGCTGATGAAGCTCGGTGCGACCGGAGGCCGCGAGCTCGTGGTCGCGGCCGAGGGGCCGCAGGCGGACGAGGCCAGGGACGCGGCGGTCGCCGCGGTCGAGGAGGGCTTCGGAGAGGTCTGAGGGGCCGCGGCCCGGACGGCGCTGCCGGACCCCGCCGCCGGCCCCCGCCGTCGGCGCGTGCCGCACCGAGTGCCGCGCCGAGTGCGTGACACGTGTCACGCGAAGACTGCATTGCCTGCAAAGTTGCACGACGCGTAAAGTTGCGTGCTGTGCAGAACGTCGTCGAACCGTCAGCGGCCCCCACGGGGCTGCGTGAGCGCAAGAAGCGCGAACGCCGCGAGGCGCTCATCGACGCCGCCCAGACCCTCGTGCTCGAACGAGGGCTGGACGGTGTCACGGTCGAGGACATCTGCACCTCGGTGGGCGTCTCGACGCGCACCTTCTTCAACTACTTCGCGTCGAAGGACGACGCCGTGCTCGGGGTCGAGGAGTTCTCCCCGTCCCCCGAGGCGGTCCGGACCTTCGTCGCGGGCGGCCCCACGGGCGACCTGCTCGCGGACGTCCAGGCGCTGGTCGCCGACCTCCTGTCCCACCAGGCGATGTCCCTCGACCGCGTGCACCGCGCGCTCGCGCTCGTCGAGCGCGAGCACCGGCTCCTCGCCCGCCACATGTGGTGGGTCGAGAACCTGCGCACGGGGCTCCTCGACGTCTTCGGTCGTCGCCGGGCGGACCACCCGTTCGTACCCGAGCCCGAGCTCCTCGTGATGGTCGTGATGAGCCTCCTGCGCACCACGACGCTCGAATGGGAACGGCTCGGCCGTGCGGGCGAGCCCGTCGACCACCTGGGCTCCGTCGTCGACCAGCTCCGTGCGCTCGCGGGACCCGACCCCTCGCCGCACTGACCGACGAGACGCACCCTCCGGCCCGGCGGCTCGCGTCCGCCGGGTGCCTCACGACCCGACCGACCTGAACGGAATCCTCATGTCCTCCTCCCGCTCCACGACGCCGGCCGCGCCGGCCGGGGCCGGCGCGTCGCCCGCCGAGAGCGGCAAGCCGCTCATCGTGCTGACGCAGCGCACCGTCTGGCTGATCTTCGGCGCGCTCATGGCCTCGATGTTCCTGTCGTCGCTCGACCAGTCGATCGTCGGCACCGCGATGCCGACCATCGTGGGCGAGCTGCACGGCGTCGAGCACCAGGGCTGGGTCATCACGGCCTACATCCTGGCGATCGCGATCGTCATGCCCCTCTACGGCAAGTTCGGCGACCTCTGGGGTCGGCGCTGGCCGTTCCTCGTCGCGATCGGCCTGTTCACGATCGCGTCCGCGGGCGCCGGGTTCGCCCAGACCTTCCCCGAGCTCGTCGCGTGGCGAGCCGTCCAGGGCCTCGGCGGCGGTGGTCTCATGATCCTGTCGCAGGCGATCATCGCGGACATCGTCCCCGCCAAGGACCGCGGCAAGTACATGGGCCCCATGGGCGCCCTGTTCGGGATCGCGGCCGTGATCGGTCCGCTCCTCGGCGGCTGGTTCACCGAGGGCCCGGGCTGGCGCTGGGCCTTCTGGATCAACGTGCCGATCGGCATCGCGGCGTTCCTCGTCGCCTGGGTCACGCTCAAGCTCCCGAGCCACCGCTCGGGTCGCAAGATCGACGTCGCCGGCATCTTCTTCATGGTCGTCGGGACCTCGGGGATCGTCCTGCTCACGAGCTGGGAGTCCCTGACCACGAGCGCGGGCTACGACTGGTCCGACCCCATGCTGCTGGGCCTCGTGGCCGCGACCCTCGCCTCGATCGCCCTGTTCGTCGTGGTCGAGAACCGTGCCGAGGAGCCGCTGCTGCCGCTGCACCTGTTCAAGAACCGCACCTTCACGATCGCGACGCTCATCGGCCTGGTCCTGGGCATGGGCATGTTCTCCGCGCTCGCGTTCCTGCCGACCTTCCTGCAGATGTCGACCGGTGCGGGCGTGACCGAGTCCGGCTTCCTCATGCTGCCCATGATGGTCGGTGTCATGATCACCGCGATCGGCTCGGGCTTCGCGATCACCAAGACGGGCCGGTACAAGGTCTACCCGGTCGTCGGCCTCGCGATCACGACCGCGGGCATCGTCTGGCTGACCAACATCACGGGCGACATGTCGATGGTGCTGTTCGGCGCCATGATCTTCGTCATGGGTGCCGGCATGGGGCTCGTCATGCAGACGATCGTGCTGGCCGTCCAGAACTCGGTGGACCCCCACGAGATCGGCACCGCGACGAGCGCGAACAACTTCTTCCGCGAGATCGGCGCCGCCGTGGGCACCGCCCTGTTCAGCACGATCTTCACCACGCGGCTCACCGCGAACCTCGCCGAGGTCATCCCGGGCGGGGCGGCGACAGGAGGCGGCGACGCGGCGAGCCTGACCCCTGCCGCCGTCCAGGCGCTGCCCGAACCCATCAAGACCGGCGTGATCGAGGGCTTCACGGACGCTCTCGCCCCGGCGTTCTGGTACCTCGTGCCGCTCGTCGTGGTCGGCTTCGTGCTGTCGCTCTTCCTCAAGGAGGTCGCGCTCTCGAACGAGGCGGGCATGGTCGCGCGCGGTGAGGCCCTCGCCGACCCGCGGGGAGCGCTGGTCGAGGGCGTCGAGGACGCTGCCGGTGGTCCGGAGGGCGACCCGGACGCCCGGGTGCGTGACGCCGTCGGGCCGGACGGGGCGCGCGTCCCGGGCGACGGCGACGCGCCGGGCGCCCCTGCCCGGCAGGACGCGCCGGTAAACTGACCGGCGTGAGCTCCACCATCGAACCGGCCGACGAGCCGGCAGAGCAGGCCCGGTCCGCCGCGTCCTCCGCCCCCGCGGGCGAGGACGCGGCGGGCCCGCCCCGCATCAAGGCCAAGAAGTCCGCGAAGATCCAGTTCACGTCCACGACGCTGCTGCTGGAGGCCTTCCTGGTCCTGTTCGCGACCCTCGTCGCATACGGGCTGCGGACCGTGCCGTACGCGTGGCCGGACCGGCTGCAGGTCCCCTCGGGGCCCGCGATCTGGATCGTGGGCGGCACGCTCATGGTCGTGCTGATCCTCCTGAGCCGCATGGTCGGGGGCCCGGGCGGGTACGTCGCGGGCTCGGTCGTGCAGCTCCCCGTCATCGCGTGCGGCTTCGCCGTACCGCTGATGTTCCTGGTGGGAGGCATCTTCGTGGTGCTGTGGGTCGTGTCGTTGCGCCTCGGCGGGCGGATCGACCGTGAGCGCGCGGAGTACGACGCCGCGCACCCGGAGACCGCGCCGAACATGTGAGCGCGCCCGGTAGGGTCGTGCGCATGACTGATGTTGCAGCCCCCGCAGTGGCAGACGCGCTCTCCGAGACCATCGAGCGCACCCTTGTCCTCGTCAAGCCCGACGGCGTCCGTCGCGGCCTGTCGGGAGAGATCCTCCGCCGCGTCGAGGCCAAGGGGTACACCCTGGCCGCCGTCCAGCTCCTGGACGCCACCCCCGAGCTCCTCGCGGAGCACTACGCCGAGCACGAGGGCAAGCCGTTCTTCCAGCCCCTGGTCGACTTCATGCTCTCGGGCCCGATCCTCGCGGTCGTCGCCGAGGGGCAGGGCGTCATCCCGGGCTTCCGGTCGCTCGCCGGCACGACCGACCCCACCGCGGCCGCCCCGGGCACAATCCGCGGCGACCTGGGTCGCGACTGGGGCCTGAAGGTCCAGCAGAACCTGGTCCACGGCTCGGACTCCCCGGAGTCTGCGGCACGGGAGATCGCGCTCTGGTTCCCGGGCCTCTGAGCGGCCCCCGCACGACCCGCTGACGCCTCACCCGGCGCGGCACGCAGGCACCCCCCGTCCAAGGGACCGGGGGTGCCTGTCGTCGTCCGTGCCTGCGTCCCTGCGCCACCACCTCCCCGGTTCACCCGCAAAACCGCACTAGGCTCTGACCCGTGCACCTCAAGACCCTGACCCTTCGCGGGTTCAAGTCGTTCGCGTCGGCGACGACCCTGCGCTTCGAGCCCGGGGTGACGTGCGTCGTCGGGCCGAACGGCTCGGGCAAGTCGAACGTGGTCGACGCCCTGTCCTGGGTCATGGGCGAGCAGGGGGCCAAGTCCCTGCGCGGCGGCAAGATGGAGGACGTCATCTTCGCGGGTACCGCGGGGCGTCCGCCGCTGGGCCGCGCCGAGGTGTCGCTGACGATCGACAACACGGACGGCGCCCTGCCGATCGACTACTCCGAGGTGACGATCTCCCGCACCCTGTTCCGCAACGGCGGGTCGGAGTACGCGATCAACGGGTCGTCGTGCCGCCTCCTGGACATCCAGGAGCTGCTGTCGGACTCGGGCATCGGGCGCGAGATGCACGTGATCGTGGGGCAGGGACAGCTCGACGCGGTGCTGCGGGCGACGCCCGAGGAGCGGCGCGGCTTCATCGAGGAGGCCGCGGGCGTCCTCAAGCACCGCAAGCGCAAGGAGAAGGCGCTGCGCAAGCTGGACGCGATGCAGGCGAACCTGACGCGGCTCGGGGACCTGACGGCCGAGATCCGGCGCCAGCTCGGCCCGCTCGGACGGCAGGCGCAGATCGCGCGCAAGGCACAGGTGGTCCAGCGTGACCTGCGCGACGCGCGGGCGCGCCTGCTCGCGGACGACCTGGCCCAGCTCACGGCGACGCTCGAGCAGGAGATCGCGGACGAGTCGGCGCTGCGCGCGCGGCAGGCCGAGGTCGAGCGCTCGCTCGCGGCGGCGCGCGAGGCGCTGGGGTCGTTGGAGGCGCAGGCCGCCGAGGCCGCCCCGGCGCTGGCCCAGGCGAGCGACGTCTGGTACCGGTTGTCGTCGCTCCAGGAGCGCCTGACCGGGACCCGGACGCTCGCGGCCGAGCGGCTGCGCCTGCTGGGCCGTCCGGAGACGGTGCAGCGCGGGCAGGACCCGAACGACCTCGACGCGCAGGCGGCGCGGGCGCGCGCCGCCGAGCAGGAGCTCGAGTCGGAGGTGGCGGTCGCGCGCGCGACGCTCGAGGGCGCCGTGTCGGAGCGGACCGCGGTCGAGGGCCAGGCCCAGGCCGCGGAGCGCGCGCTCGCGACGTTGCTGCGCGGGGCGGCGGACCGCCGCGAGGGGCTCGCACGGCTGGCGGGCCAGGTCGCGGCCCGGCGCTCGCGCGTCGAGGCGACCGAGGCCGAGATCGGGCGCCTGCGGGAGTCGCTCGCGGAGACCGAGCGGCGCG
This sequence comes from Oerskovia sp. 140933, assembly GCF_059651515.1. Taxonomy (NCBI): domain Bacteria; kingdom Bacillati; phylum Actinomycetota; class Actinomycetes; order Micrococcales; family Cellulomonadaceae; genus Oerskovia; species Oerskovia sp. 140933. Next base: position 87,186 of record NZ_JAMXIO010000001.1, on the reverse strand, counting down.
GGAACCAGGCCAACGTGGAGTTCGCGAGCCTCGAGACCCAGGTCGTGGGCGTCGAGGAGGGCGAGGAGGGCCTCGACGCCGAGCACGAGGAGGCGGCCGACGCCGTCGAGCGGACCGCGGCCGTGGTGTCCCGGCTGCGTGCCGACGAGCAGACCGCCGACCGCGAGCGGGCGACGTGGAGCGCACGCGTCGAGGCCCTCGAGATGAGCCTGGTCCGCAAGGACGGCGCGGGAACCCTGCTGGCCGCGGACCAGGTGGGGACGCTGGGCTCGCTCGCGGCGCTGCTCGGCATCGACACGGGGTACGAGGACGCGATCGCCGCAGCCCTGGGCCCCGCTGCCGACGCGGTCGCGGTCGAGAGCCTCGAGGCCGCGGTCGACGCGGTGCGCCACCTGCGTCAGGAGGACGCGGGACGGGCGAGCCTCGTGGTCGGCGGGGGAGCGCCCGTCGAGGACAGGGCGAGCGCCGCGCGTGCGGCCCGGCCCGCCGTCCTGCCCGACGGCGCAGCGTGGGCCACGTCGGTCGTCACGCCCGCGCGGTCCGTCGCCTCGGCGGTCGAGCTCCTGCTCGACGGCGTGGTCGTGGTCGAGGACCTCGCGCAGGCGCGTGCCCTGGTCACGGCGTCTCCCGAGGTCACGGCCGTGACCCGGGGTGGCGACCTGCTCTCGGCCCACGGTGCGTGGGGCGGGTCGGCGACCGCGCCGAGCGTCCTGCACCTGCAGTCGGCGCTCGAGGAGGCCCAGACGGCGCGGGACGACGCGGTCGCCCGGGGGGAGCGCACGCGCTTCGCCCTGGTCGGGGCGCTCGAGGAGGCAGACGAGGCGCAGCAGCGCTACGACGCGACGCTGGATCGGCTCAACGAGTCCGACGCCGCGCTCGCGGCCGTCGCGGAGCAGCTCGGGCACCTGGGCGCCACTGCCCGCGCGGCCGCGGCCGAGTCCGCCCGGGTCCGCGCGAACCTCGAGAAGGCGCAGGCCACGCTCGTGGCCGAGCAGGCCGAGCTCGAGGCCCTGGTCGCGCGGCACGACGAGGCCGAGGCGGCGCCCGAGCAGACCGAGGAGTCCGTCGCGGCCGCCACGGCAGCGCGCGACGAGGCGAACGCCCTGGCGACCGGGGCCCGGGCCGCCGAGACCGAGGCGCGCCTCGCGCTGCGCACGAGCGAGGAACGGGCGCGCGCCCTGACGGGGCGGGCGCAGTCCCTCGCCCGCGCTGCCGCGACCGAGCGGGCGGCTCGCGAGCGTGCCGCCGCCCGGGAGGCCGCACGGGTTCGACAGGCCGCGCGGGCCGAGGCCGTGCGCGACGGGGCGCAGGTGGCCCTGACGGCGATCGACCGCTCCCTCGCGCGGGCCCGGGACGAGCGGGAGGCCGCGGAGGCGGCCCGGGGCGAGCTCGACGCCGCCGTGACGGCCCGACGCGCCGAGGTCGACGCGCTCGCCGGACAGCTCCGCGAGCTGACCGACGTCGCGCACCGCGACGAGGTCGCCCGGACCCAGCAGCAGCTGCGGATCGAGCAGCTCCAGGAGCGCAGCGTCACCGAGCTCGGCCTGGACCCCGAGGTGCTGCTCGACGAGTTCGGCCCCGACCGCCCGGTGCCCGTGCTCGCGGAGGACGGCTCGGTCCGCCAGGACGAGGACGGCGATCCCGTGACCGAGCCCTACGTGCGCTCCGCGCAGGAGAAGCGGCTGCGGTCCGCCGAGCGCGCCCTGGGGCAGCTCGGGAAGGTCAACCCGCTCGCGCTCGAGGAGTTCGCCGCGCTCGAGGAGCGGCACACGTTCCTCACGACCCAGCTCGCCGACCTCAAGAAGTCCCGCGCCGACCTGCTGGAGATCGTCCGGGAGATCGACGAGCGCGTCGAGCAGGTCTTCACCGAGGCGTACCACGACACGGCCGAGCAGTTCGTGCACGTGTTCGAGCGCATGTTCCCCGGTGGTGAGGGGCGCCTGGTCCTGACGAACCCCGAGGACATGCTCACGACCGGCATCGAGGTCGAGGCGCGCCCCGCGGGCAAGAAGGTCAAGCGGCTGTCGCTGCTGTCCGGGGGGGAGCGGTCGCTGACCGCGGTCGCGCTCCTGGTCGCGATCTTCAAGGCTCGCCCCAGCCCGTTCTACGTCATGGACGAGGTCGAGGCGGCGCTCGACGACGTCAACCTGGGTCGCCTGCTCGAGATCTTCCGCGAGCTCCAGGAGGACTCCCAGCTCATCGTCATCACGCACCAGAAGCGGACCATGGAGATCGCGGACGCCCTGTACGGCGTGACCATGCGCGGCGACGGCGTGACGACCGTCATCAGCCAGCGGCTGCGCGACGAGGTCGGGGTGTGACGACCGTCTCGAGGAGGCGCCGGCCCCCGGTCCGGTGACCGAGGGGCCGCGTGCCGGAGCGTGCGACCCGCACGATCGTGCGGCTCGCGCGGTGTGAAGATGCTGTATCGATCAGCGGACTCGCCGCGTTCGGTAGGCGGTCGGCCGCGAGCCCCGGTGATACTTGACGAATGCTCTGGATGTTCGTGTTCCTCGGGATCGCGCTCGTGGCGGCCGTCGTGGTCTTCCTGTTCGCGAGCGTCGTCACGCGCATCGACGACCGCAACGAGCGCCAGGGTCCGCCCGTCGGGATCAAGGGGTTCTGGCGCGACTTCCGGTCGGGCCTCTCGGGCTGGCGTCGCCGCAAGGACGAGGACCGGGCCGCGGCGAGGGCCGCCCGACCGATCGACACGGGCATGGAGGAGTTCTTCGCCGCGACCGAGGTCGACGAGCCTGCCTACATGGACGCCGACGAGATCACCGACGTCCTGCACCGGGCCCGGGAGCGGGCCACCCACACGCTCCAGGGGGCCACGGTGCGCCGCCCGCACACCGGGTCCGTGCGCTCGGTCCCGGCGACACCGCCCCAGGGCCCGGTCGCCCCGCAGGGCTGACCCCCTCCGAGCCCCTCGCCGGACCCCGCCGCGAGCCCCTCGCCGGACCCCCGCCGCCGCACGGCACTCTCGTATTTGAGAGACTGCGACGGTGAACGATCTCCTCTGGCTCTGGATCACCCTCGCCGTCCTCGTCGTCGTCTCGGTCGGCTTCGTCGGCTACCGCCGCCGACCCGGGACGCGCGCCCCACTTCCTCCGCCGACGCCGGGCACGACCCCCGACGCCGTCGAGCCCCCGACCGCGACGCAGGAACCGGGGGCCGTCGCGACGACCGAAGCCCCGACCGACCTCGAGGCACCGCCCGCGGTCGAGGTCCCCGAGGCCGTCGGCGGCCGTCTCGCCCGGCTCCGCGGCAGGCTCGCACGGTCCGGCTCCCCGCTCGGTTCCCGGCTGCTCGCGGTGCTCTCGCGCGACCACCTGACCGAGGACGACTGGGACGAGCTCGAGGAGACGCTGCTGCTCGCCGACGTCGGGGCCGGGCCCGCGGGCGAGCTCATCGAGTCCCTGCGGACCCGCGTCCGGGTCCTCGGCGTCCGCGACCCCGCGAGCGTGCGCGCCCTGCTCCGTGAGGAGCTGATCGCCCTGGTCGACCCGACCCTCGACCGCTCGCTGGCGACCGAGCCCCGGACGGCCGAGGACGGGTCGCGCGTGCCCGCCGTCGTGCTGGTCGTGGGGGTCAACGGCACGGGCAAGACGACGACCGTGGGCAAGCTCGCGCGCGTCCTGGTCGCCGAGGACCGCACGGTCGTGCTCGGCGCGGCCGACACCTTCCGCGCGGCCGCCGCGGACCAGCTCGAGACGTGGGGCGCACGCGTGGGCGTGCGCACCGTGCGCTCGGAGCGTGACGGCGCGGACCCGGCCGCGGTCGCGTTCGATGCTGTCCGCACCGGTCGTACGGAGGGCGTCGACGTCGTGCTCGTGGACACCGCCGGCCGCCTCCAGAACAAGGCGGGCCTCATGGACGAGCTGGGCAAGATCCGGCGCGTCATCACCAAGGAGGCGCCGCTCTCCGAGGTCCTCCTGGTCCTGGACGCGACCACGGGCCAGAACGGCCTCAACCAGGCGCGCGTCTTCGGCGAGATCGCCGGTGTCACGGGCATCGTGCTGACCAAGCTCGACGGCACGGCCAAGGGGGGCATCGTCGTCGCGGTCCAGCGCGAGCTGGGCGTGCCCGTCAAGCTCGTGGGCCTGGGCGAGGGGCCCGACGACCTGGCCCCGTTCGACCCGCAGGAGTTCGTCGACGGACTGCTCGGCGACTGACGCCGCGCCACCCCGAGCCCGCAGGTCGTCGACCCGCGGGGCGTCCCGGAGGCTCCACGGCCACCGGGGCGCCCCGCGCGGCCGACGGACGACCGGGTAACGCAACGTTTACACGCAGGGTCCGCGCGTTACACCTCCGTCACCGCGCGAGCGTCGGCGGGAAACGCCGCTGGACGACTCTTGACCTGTCCGGCCGCCCGGCTGGCGAGGTGAGAGGCGACAGCGCATGCCCTTCGAACTTGACACTGGAAACACGGCCTGGCTCCTGACGTCGGCCGCCCTGGTGCTGCTGATGACCCCGGCCCTGGCGTTCTTCTACGGCGGCATGGTCCGCGGCAAGAGCGTCCTGAACATGATGATGATGAGCTTCGGCGCGATCGCCGTGGTGGGCATCATCTGGGTGCTGTGGGGCTACTCGATGACCTTCGGGTCCGACGTGGCGGGAGTCTTCGGCAACCCGACCGAGTTCTTCGGTCTGGCCCCCCTGACCGACGACTCGAACAGCCTCCTGGCGGCCAGCGGCGTCCCGGCGCTCGTGGCGGCAGGGTTCCAGGCCACCTTCGCGATCATCACGGTCGCGCTGATCAGCGGCGCGATCGCCGACCGGGCGCGGTTCGGCGCCTGGCTCGTCTTCGCGGGCGTCTGGGTCACCCTGGTCTACTTCCCGCTCGCCCACATGGTGTGGGGCGGCGGCCTGCTCGGCGCAGGCGAGAACGGCATCGCGGCTGCGATCTACGGCGTGACGGACGGGATCGCGAACGTCGCTCCCATCGACTTCGCGGGCGGCACGGTCGTGCACATCAACGCGGGGATCGCCGGCCTGGTGCTCGCCCTGATCATCGGCAAGCGCAAGGGGTTCGGCAAGGAGCCCATGCGTCCCCACAACCTCCCGTTCGTGATGCTCGGCGCAGCACTCCTGTGGTTCGGCTGGTTCGGGTTCAACGCCGGTTCCGCCGGCGCGGCCAACGAGGTCGCGGGTCTGGCCTGGGTCAACACCACGGTCGCGACCTGCGCCGCCATGGCGGCCTGGCTGCTCACCGAGCGTCTGCGCGACGGGCACGCAACGAGCCTCGGTGCGGCGTCCGGCATCGTCGCGGGCCTCGTCGCGATCACCCCGGCTGCCGCGGCGGTCAACCCGATCGGCGCGATCGCGCTCGGTGCCGTCGCCGGCGTCCTGTGCGCCCTCGCGGTGGGTCTCAAGTACCGCTTCGGGTACGACGACTCGCTCGACGTCGTCGGCGTCCACCTGGTCGGTGGCCTGGTCGGCACCGTCCTGATCGGCCTGCTCGGCACCGACACGGGCCTGCTGTACGGCGGAGGGATCGACCAGCTGGTGATCCAGGTCGTCATCGCCCTCGCGGCCGTGATCTTCTCCGGTGTCCTCACGTTCGTCATCGGCACCGTCATCAAGGTGACGATGGGCTGGCGGATCAGCGAGGAGGCCGAGGTCGGCGGGATCGACCTCGCAGAGCACGGTGAGACCGCATACGAGACCATCGCACAGGGTCGTGTCATCCAGGAGGTCAGGGCATGAAGCTCGTCACAGGAATCATCCAGCCGCACCGTCTCGACGACGTGAAGTCCGCGCTCGAGGCCGCAGGGGTCCGCGGCATGACGGTCAGCGAGGCCAGCGGCTACGGCCGGCAGAAGGGCCACACCGAGGTCTACCGCGGTGCGGAGTACACCGTGGACCTGGTCCCGAAGGTTCGGGTGGAGGTCCTCGTCGACGACGAGGACGCCACGACGGTCACCGAGGTCATCGTCAAGGCGGCCCAGACCGGGCGGATCGGGGACGGGAAGGTGTGGACGGTCACGCTCGACGACGTCGCGCGGGTCCGGACCGGCGAGCACGGCTCGGGCGCCCTCTAGGACCTGGGGGCCCGGTCGGGCGGCACGAGCGGTGGCAGCAGGCACGGCGGGGGCGACGGAGGCGGAGCCGAGATGAGTGGACCGGCAGGGGCAGGAGCCTCCCGCGACGTCGACCGGCCGCCGGAGGCCCCGCACCCGTCAGGGGTGCGGGGCCTCCGGGCCGAGATGCTCGCGGTGGCTCGCGGGCTCAGCGGCCCGGGGAGCTCGGGGGTGGCGCGTCGGTCGGCGGTCTGCACCGTGGTGACGGACCGGCTGCGGGCGCTGTGGGACGAGGCGACGGCGGGGGAGAGCACCGAGGGCATCGCGCTCGCGGCGGTCGGGAGCCTCGGCCGGGGGGACATGGGGCCCGTGAGCGACCTCGACCTGGTGCTCGTGCACGACGGTCGCCACCACTCGGCCGAGCAGGTCGCGGTGGTCGCGGAGCGGCTCTGGTACCCGTTGTGGGATGCCGGGATCGACCTGGACCATGCGGTGCGCTCGTTGTCCCAGTGCCGTCAGGTCGCGTCCCGGGACGTGCCCGCGGCCGTGGGCTGGCTCGACGTGCGGGCGGTCGCGGGGGACGCGCTCGTGGTCCACCGGGCGGCGTCGGCGGTCCTCACGGACTGGCGGTCGGCGTCGCGTCGCCGGCTGCCGGAGCTGCTGTCGTCCGTCAAGGAGCGGGCCGAGCGGTCGGGCGAGCTCGCGTACCTGATCGAGCCGGACCTCAAGGACGCGCGGGGTGGGATCCGGGACGCGGTCGTGCTGTCGGCGCTGGCCGCGACGTGGCTCACCGACCGCCCGCACGGGACGGTCGACCGCGCGTACGCGCACCTGCTGGACGTGCGTGACGCGGTCCAGGTCGTCACGGGGCGGCACACGAACAGGCTGCTCCTGGCGGACCTCGACGAGGTCGCGCAGGTGAGCGGGTACGACGATCCCGACGAGCTCCTGGCGAGCCTCGCGGCGGCGGGCCGGGAGATCTCCTACGCGCTCGACACCACGGTCCGACGGGCCCGCCAGGCGCTCCAGCGCCCGAGCGTCGCGCGTCGCCCGGTCCTCGTGCGGGGCCGGCGTGCGGCGCCCCGGCTGCGGTCGGTCGGTGACGGCCTCGTCGAGCACGACGGCGAGCTGGTCCTCGCGATCGACGCGCACCCCGAGACGGACCCGTTGCTCGCGCTGCGGGCAGCAGCGACCGCGGCGCGCACGGGCCTGACGCTGTCGCCGGTCTCGGTCAGCAGCCTCGCGCACTGCCCGCCCCTGCCCGAGCCGTGGCCCGCGCTGGCACGGTCGGCCTTCCTGTCCCTCCTGGGGAGCGGACCGGCGCAGGTCGCGGTGTGGGAGGCCCTCGACCTCGTGGGCGTCGTCACGACCTGGATCCCGGAGTGGTCCGGGGTCCGCAACCGGCCGCAGCGTGCCGCGATCCACCGGCACACGGTCGACCGCCACCTCGTCGAGACGGTCGCCCGTGCGGCGCGCGACCGCAGGGCGGTCGAGCGCGGCGACCTGCTGCTGCTCTCGGCCCTGTTCCACGACATCGGCAAGCGGCGCGGTGCGGGCGACCACTCGGAGGAGGGGGCGCGCCTCGTGCCGGGCATCCTGCGGCGCATGGGCTTCGAGGACGGCGTGCCCGACGACGTCGCGCGCCTCGTGCGTCACCACCTCACCCTGTCGCGGCTCGCCGTCGCGGCGGACCCGGACGACCCGGCGACCGTCGCCGAGCTCGCCGCCGCCGTCGGGCACCGCCGGGACCTCCTCGACGTGCTGCGCGCACTGACCGAGGCCGACTCGTCGTCGCTCGGACCGGCGGGCTGGACGGCGTGGCGGGCGCGCCTGGTGGACGACCTCACGGCCGCGACCCGGGCGACCCTGCCCGAACCGCCGCCCCCGACCGGTAGGCTGGGTACTTCCCTGATTCACGAGCGGTAAGGATGACGCGGTGTTCGCCACGCTGTCAGATCGATTGACGTCGACCTTCAAGAACCTGCGGAGCAAGGGCCGTCTCTCCGAGGCGGACATCGACGCCACGATCCGTGAGATCCGGCGCGCGCTCCTCGACGCGGACGTCGCTGTGCCCGTCGTCAAGGACTTCACCGGCGCGATCCGGGAACGGGCCCTGTCGGCCGAGGTCTCCGGCGCGCTCAACCCTGCCCAGCAGGTCGTCAAGATCGTCAACGAGGAGCTCGTCGCGATCCTCGGCGGCGAGACCCGCGGGCTGCGCCTGGCGAAGAACCCGCCGACCGTCATCATGCTCGCGGGCCTCCAGGGCGCCGGCAAGACGACCCTCGCCGGCAAGCTGGCCCTGCACCTGCGCGAGCAGGGGCACACGCCGCTGCTGGTCGCGGCAGACCTCCAGCGCCCCAACGCGGTCAACCAGCTGTCCGTGGTGGGCGAGCGCGCCGGCGTGCCGGTCTACGCGCCGCTGCCCGGCAACCAGGGGTCCGAGGGGCAGTCCGGCACGAGCGTCGGCGACCCGGTGCAGGTCGCGCGCGACGGCGTCGAGACCGCTCGCCAGCGCCAGCACGACGTCGTGATCGTCGACACCGCGGGCCGCCTCGGCGTCGACGCCGAGCTCATGCGCCAGGCCGCGGACATCCGCGACGCCGTGAACCCCGACGAGATCCTGTTCGTCATCGACGCGATGATCGGTCAGGACGCGGTCGCGACGGCCAAGGCCTTCGAGGAGGGCGTCGACTTCACGGGCGTCGTCCTGTCGAAGCTCGACGGCGACGCGCGCGGTGGTGCGGCCCTGTCGGTCGCACGCGTCACGGGTCGCCCGATCCTCTTCGCGTCGACCGGTGAGAAGCTCACCGACTTCGAGGCCTTCCACCCGGACCGCATGGCGTCGCGCATCCTCGACATGGGCGACGTGCTGACGCTCATCGAGCAGGCCGAGAAGGCGTTCGACGCCGACGAGGCCGCGAAGATGGCCGAGAAGGTCGCCAGCGGGCAGGACTTCACGCTCGCGGACTTCCTCGTCCAGATGCAGCAGATGAAGAACATGGGCTCCATGAAGAAGATGCTCGGCATGCTGCCGGGCATGGGGCAGATGCGTGAGGCGCTCGACAACTTCGACGAGCGCGAGGTCGACCGCATCGAGGCCATCATCCGCTCGATGACCCCCGCCGAGCGGGAGAACCCCAAGATCATCAACGGGTCGCGCCGTGCGCGCATCGCCCGCGGCTCGGGCGTCACGACGAGCGACGTCAACCAGCTCCTCGACCGGTTCGCGGGGGCGCAGAAGATGATGCGCCAGATGAGCCGCGGCGGCGGCATGCCCGGCATGCCCGGCATGCCGGGCATGGGCAACCTGCCGGGCATGGGGGGCAAGAAGGCCCGCGGCCGCGTCGCGCCTCCCGCCAAGGGACGCAAGGCGAAGTCGGGCAACCCGGCCAAGCGTGCGGCCGAGGAGGCGGCACGCCAGGCGCGCGCCCTCGGCGGCCCGGCGGCACCCAAGGCCGCTCCCGGCGCGGCGTTCGGCGCCCTGGGCGGTGCCAAGAGCGCCCAGAAGTCGCCGGATCCCGCCGATCTCCAGCTCCCGCCCGACCTGGAGAAGTTCCTGGGGCGCTAGCGCGCTAGGTTATGTCCTGCAGGTCACGGTGGCCCTCACCGTGACCTCCGTCCGTCGCGTCCGACCTGTCCGTCCTCAGTCGCCCAGGAGTCGGACGAGCCCGACCGCCCGAGAACTGGGAGACCGATGTCCGCGCTCGAAGGCCCCTCGCTGCACCTCCGGGGGCACATCCTCCTGGGAGACGACCGTGAGGTGTCCGACCTCTGGGTCAAGGACGGTCACGTCACGCTGACCCGTCCCTCCGCGCAGGGGACCAACATGGTCGCGCTCGAGGGATGGGTCCTCCCGGGCCTCGTGGACGTCCACTGCCACGTGGGCCTCGGCAAGGACGGGGCGGTCGACAACGCGACCGCCCAGGCCCAGGCGATCGCCGACCGGGACAGCGGCGCGCTCCTCCTGCGCGACGCCGGCTCCCCGCTCGACACGCGGTGGGTCCGCTCGCGCAAGGACCTGCCGCGCCTCGTGCGGGCCGGTCGGCACATCGCGCGCCCCAAGCGCTACCTGCGGGGCTACGGCCTCGAGCTCGACGACGTCGCGCAGCTCCCCGACGCCGTCCGTCAGGAGGCGCGCGCCGGGGACGGGTGGGTCAAGCTCGTGGGCGACTGGATCGACCGCGACCTGGGTGCCGACGGCGACCTGCGGCCCCTGTGGCCCCAGGACGTGCTGACCGAGGCCGTGGCCGTCGCGCACGCGGAGGCCGCCCGGGTCACGGTGCACGCGTTCTCGAGCGAGGTCGTCCCCTCGCTGCTCGCGGCCGGCGTGGACTGCATCGAGCACGGCACCGGGATCCACCCCGACGACATGTACACGCTGTCCGAGCGGGGCGTCGCCGTGACGCCCACCCTGCTGCAGATCGACGAGTTCGAGAGCATCGCCCGCCAGGCCGACGACCGGTACCCCGTCTTCGCCGCGCGCCTCCGGGCCCTGCACGCGCGTCGCCACGAGCAGGTGCGCCTGCTGCACGAGGCCGGCATCCAGCTCCTCGTCGGCACCGACGCGGGCGGGACCATCGGTCACGGCCGCATCGCCGACGAGTGCGCCGCGATGGTCGCCGCCGGGGTCCCGACCGCCGACGTGGTGGCGGCCGCGAGCTGGCAGGGACGCGAGTTCCTGGGGTACGGCGGTCTCGTCGAGGGCTCGAGCGCCGACCTGGTCGTGTACCCGGCGGACCCGCGCGAGAACATCGAGGTCCTGCGGCACCCGACGGCGGTGATCCTGCGCGGGGAGATCGTCGCGCCGGTGTGACCCGGATCCCGACGAGGGGTGTTGGTCGCACCGGGCCGGATCTGGCACAATAGCCGGGTACTCGGCGTGCCCGGCCCCTCTCTCCGCGCAACGCCGTGTCCCGACACCGTGCTCACCTGGTCCCCACCGGGAGGACGCACGGGTCACCTCACCCAGAACCAGGAGAGACCACCACAGTGGCCACCAAGATTCGTTTGAAGCGTCTCGGCAAGATCCGTGCGCCGTACTACCGTGTCGTCGTCGCGGACTCGCGCACCAAGCGTGACGGTCGCGTCATCGAGGAGATCGGCAAGTACCACCCGACCGAGGAGCCGTCGCTCATCGACATCTCCTCCGAGCGTGCGCAGTACTGGCTGAGCGTCGGCGCGCAGCCGACCGAGCAGGTTCTCGTGCTCCTCAAGATCACGGGTGACTGGCAGAAGTTCAAGGGCCTCCCGGGCGCCGAGGGCACCCTGCGCGTCAAGGGCGAGAAGGTCGACCCGGCCGCCGCCATCGAGGCCGCCGCCAAGGACGCCGAGAAGGTCAAGGCCAAGGCTGCCGAGAAGAAGGCCGCCGCTCCTGCCGAGACCGAGTCCGCTGACGCGGCTGAGGCAGCCGAAGAGCAGGCCTGATGCTCGGCGAGGCGCTCGAGCACCTGGTGCGCGGGATCGTGGACAACCCGGACGCCGTCCGGGTCAACGCGAAGCCGCTGCGCCGGGGCGAGCTGCTCGAGGTCCGGGTTCACCCCGAGGACCTCGGCCGCGTCATCGGCCGTGGTGGGCGTACCGCCCGTGCCTTGCGCACGGTGATCGGTGCCCTGTCGGTCGACGGTCCGGTGCGGGTCGACGTCGTCGACGTCGACCGCCGCTGACGACGGCTGAGCGCAAGCCGATACACAGCACGACGTGACGGTTCCGACCGTCGCGCTGACGAGGCCCGGTCCCCCTCAGGGTGGACCGGGCCTCGTCGTCTGCCCGGCACCTGCCCGCCCCCTGCCGCCCGACGGACGTGCGACCGCGTCGTGCGGGTGCCACGGTGGGAACGCCAGGTCGCCGGCCCCCGGCACGATCCGCTGCACGACGAGCACGAACACGACGAGAAGGAGCACAGGATGCAGCTCACGGTGGCCCGTATCGGCCGCGCCCACGGACTGCGCGGCGAGGTCGCGCTGGACATGCGCACCGACAACCCCGAGGCGCGTCTCGTCGTCGGGTCCACGATCGACACCGAGCCCGCCGAGGCCGGCCCGCTGACGATCGAGCGTGCACGCCTGCACCAGGGCAAGTGGCTCGTGACGTTCGCGGGCGTGACCGACCGGTCCGCAGCCGAGCGCATGCGGGGCATCACGCTCGTCGTGGAGGCCGACGTGTCCGACGAGGAGGACGCCTGGTACCCGCACGAGCTCGTGGGGCTGCGCGTCGAGCTCGAGGACGGGACCGTCGTAGGTGAGGTGCAGGGCCTCGAGCACCTGCCCGCGCACGACCTGCTCGTGATCAGGGAGACCGACGGCGCGCGCACGCTCGTGCCGTTCGTGCACGCGATCGTGCCCGTGGTCGACGTGCCGGGTGGGCGCGTCGTGCTCGACCCCCCGGGCGGCCTCCTGGCGCGGGACGCCGACCGGCTCGAGGTCGCGGAGCCCACGCCGGGCTCGGGCGGCGACCTCGACGACGACGCGGCGGGCACCGACGGCACCGACGACGCGGCGGGCACCGACGGCACGGACGGGACGAACGACTGACGTGCGCATCGACATCGTCTCGATCTTCCCCGAGTACCTCGCGGCCCTCGACCTCTCGCTCGTCGGCAAGGCGCGCGTCGCCGGCCTGCTCGACCTGCGCGTCCACGACCTGCGCGACTGGACGACCGACCGGCACCGCACGGTCGACGACACGCCGTTCGGCGGGGGAGCGGGCATGGTCATGCGGCCCGACGTGTGGGGCCAGGCCCTCGACGAGCTGACCGCGACCGGACCCGCGCACCTGGTGGTCCCGACGCCGTCGGGCACGACGTTCACCCAGCGCACCGCGGAAACCCTCGCGACCGAGGAGCAGCTGGTGTTCGCGTGCGGGCGCTACGAGGGGATCGACGCGCGCGTCGCCGAGCACTACCGTGCTGCGGGCCACCGCGTGAGCGAGCTCTCGATCGGCGACTACGTGCTCAACGGCGGCGAGGTCGCCTCGCTCGTCATGGTCGAGGCCGTCGCACGCCTCCTGCCGGGCGTGATCGGCAACCCCGAGTCGCTCGTCGAGGAGTCGCACGGCGCGGCCGGCCTGCTCGAGTACCCCGTCTACACCAAGCCGCCCGTCTGGTCCGACCTCGAGGTGCCCGAGGTGCTGCTCTCGGGTCACCACGCGAAGATCCGCCGGTGGCGCCGCGACCGGGCGCTCGAGAAGACCTCCGCGCGCCGCCCCGACCTGATCGAGGCGCTCGACCCGGGCCACCTGGACAAGCACGACAGAGCGTTCCTCGCGACGCTCGGCTGGGAGGTCCGCGGCGGAGCGCTGCGCCGGGAGGGCGGACGGGACGAGCCGCGTCCCGAGGCCACCGTCGGCGGTGTGGCAGAATAGACCCTTGGTGTGCGCCGGTCGGGCCTCTGCCACAGGGGAAGCCCACCGCACGTCCGCGTGCGCGACCGATCACATGCGCCCACCACCCTTGTACTGAACCGGACCCACCTCGCGGTGGGCCACGAGAACGCGTCTGACCTGTGGCAGGGCGGGGAGAGATCAATGCACACGCTGGACAGCGTCGACGCAGCATCGCTGCGTAGCGACATCCCGGAGTTCCGGGCCGGAGACACCGTCAAGGTCAACGTCAAGGTCGTCGAGGGCAACCGCTCTCGTGTCCAGGCGTTCCAGGGCGTCGTCATCGGCCGCCAGGGTGGCGGCATCCGCGAGACCTTCACGGTCCGCAAGATCAGCTTCAGCGTCGGCGTGGAGCGTACCTTCCCGGTGCACTCCCCGACCCTCGAGTCGATCGAGCTCGTCACGCGCGGTGACGTCCGTCGCGCCAAGCTGTACTACCTGCGCAAGCTGCGCGGCAAGAAGGCGAAGATCAAGGAGAAGCGCGACGCGCTCCCCTCGAAGTGATCTGCGCCTGACGTCACGTCAGGCTCGTCACACGTCCACGGGCGGCCACCTCTCGAAGGTGGCCGCCCGTCGGCGTCCCAGGGGTGGTCGGCCGCCGCAGGGCGGGTGCACGGCGGGTCGCTCCCGGTTTCGCCCGACGGCCCGCGCAATGGCACAGTGAGCGCGTGACAGACAGCGCCGCACCGGCCCCCATCCGACCCGAACCCGCCGTGGGCGGGTCACCGGCCGCGGAGCCGGACACGAGGAGCCCCATGGAACAGCCCGCGGGCCCGACCCCCCGGCGGGGGTCGATGCTGCGCGAGACCGTCATCATCCTGGTCAGCGCGCTCGTCCTGTCCTGGCTGATCAAGACGTTCCTGGTGCAGGCCTTCTTCATCCCGAGCGCGTCCATGGAGGACACCCTGGTCGAGGGGGACCGCGTCATGGTCTCGCGCCTGGTCCCCGACGCGTTCGACGTGCACCGCGGCGACGTGGTGGTGTTCAAGGACCCCGGTGGCTGGCTGCCGCCCTACGTCGCCCCCGACCGCGGACCGGTCGGCAACACCGTGACGTCGGCCATGACGTTCGTCGGCCTCCTGCCCCAGGACACGGGCGAGCACCTCATCAAGCGCGTCATCGGCACGCCGGGTGACCACGTCGTGTGCTGCGACGCGCAGGGCCACGTGAGCGTCAACGGCCAGCCCGTCGACGAGACGTACATCAAGCCGGGGTCGGTCCCGAGCCAGGACCCTTTCGACGTGGTGGTCCCGGAGGGCATGCTGTTCGTCATGGGCGACAACCGTCAGCACTCGGCCGACTCCCGGTACAACACCGGCAAGCCGGGCGGCGGTTTCGTGCCGGTGAGCAACGTCGTGGGGACCGCGTTCGTCAAGGTGTGGCCGCTCACCGACCTCACGCTCATGCGCAACCCGGGCGACGTCTTCGCGGAGGTGCCGGAGCCGTGACGACCGACCTGGGTTCCCCGCTCGGCGTCGGTGCCCCGGCCCCCGCCGCGCGCCGCACCGCCCGCACGACGCCCACCAAGCGATCGACCGGTCCCAAGCCCCCGACGCTGCGGCACGAGCGCGCGATCCTCGACTCGGGCGCACGCTTCGTCGCGGGCATGGACGAGGTCGGACGCGGTGCCCTGGCCGGTCCGGTCAGCGTGGGGGTCGTCGTCGTCGACCTGGGCACGGGAGCCTTCCCCCAGGGGCTGACCGACTCCAAGATGCTCACGCCCGCGGCCCGGGAAGCCCTGCTGCCCGCCGTGCGGGGGTGGGGGCTCGCCTGGGCCGTGGGGCACGCGGGCCCCGCCGAGATCGACGCGCACGGCATCGTCGCGGCGCTGCGCCTGGCCGGGCGCCGCGCGCTGGCCCAGGTGCGCCGGTCCCTCGGTCCGGTCGACGCGGTCCTGCTCGACGGCAAGCACGACTGGCTGACCCGTCCCAGCGTGGACCTCTTCGAGGCCTTCGACCTCGACCCCGACGGGGACCTCGGCGCGCTCCCGGACCCGGCCGTGCGCACGCTCGTCAAGGCGGACCTCCAGTGCGCGTCGGTCGCCGCCGCGAGCGTGCTCGCCAAGTGCGAGCGCGACGGACTCATGACCGGGCTGGCCCGCCAGTACCCGGCCTACGGGTGGGACGGCAACAAGGGGTACGGCTCGGCCGTGCACGTCGAGGCGCTCAAGGCTCACGGCCCGACGCCGCAGCACCGGCGCAGCTGGCGGCTCCCGGAGCGCGACGAGGGCTGAGGGCAGGGGACGGGTCGGTGCGGTCCGGCGAGACGCGGGCACCCGGACCACGGGCGCGCGCCGCGCGCACCCGGCCGACGATCCGGGGTTGTGGCACCCGATGGTCCATGATGGTGCAGTGAGCGCCGAAGACCTCGAGAACTATGAGACCGAGATGGAGCTGGCCCTCTACCGCGAGTATCGCGATGTGGTGGGCCTGTTCTCCTACGTGGTCGAGACAGAACGACGTTTCTACCTGGCGAACCAGGTGGACCTTCAGGTCAGGTCGGCTGCCGGCGAGGTGTACTTCGAGCTGCGGCTCGCGGACGCCTGGGTGTGGGACGTGTACCGCTCCGCGCGGTTCGTGAAGTCGGTGCGCGTGGTGACGTTCAAGGACGTCAACGTCGAGGAGCTGGCCAAGGCCGAGCTCCAGCTCTAGGAGCACGTCGGCGGCCGCTCGGGCGCGGCGGAACGTACGACCCGCCGTCGCCCGTGCCCCGAGCCGTGCACAGGGCCTCGGCCCTCACGGTTCTCCACAACCGACGCATCATCCCCTCCCGATCGCACCCCGTACCGGTCAGGGTGGGCGCCGGAGGTGGGACATGAGAGCGAAGGACGCTGTCGGCCGGTACGGGGAGAAGGTCGCCGCGGCGCACCTGGTCGAGGTCGGCTGGGTGGTGCTGGACCGCAACTGGCGCGGCACACGGGGTGAGCTGGACCTGGTCGCCCGCGACGGCGACGTCCTGGTCGTCGTCGAGGTCAAGACCCGTCGCGGTACGGCCTACGGCCACCCGGCGGAGGCGGTGACGGTCGACAAGCTGGCCCGCTTGCGCCGACTGACGGGCGAGTGGATCACGACCCACCAGGTGCGGCCCGCGTCCGTGCGCATCGACGTGGTGGCGGTCACGCTGCCCGCCGCGGGTGCCGCGCACGTCGAGCACCTCGTCGGGGTCAGCTGATGTCCCTCGGCACGACGTTCGCGGTCTCCCTCGTGGGGCTCTCGGGGCACCTGGTCGAGGTGCAGGCGCACCTCGCGGCCTCGGTCCCGGGGTTCACCCTGGTCGGGCTGCCCGACACCGCGCTGTCGGAGTCGCGCGACCGCGTCCGCGCAGCGATCGCCTCCTCGGGCATCGAGTGGCCCCAGCGGAAGATCACGGTCAACCTGTCGCCCGCCTCGCTGCCCAAGGCCGGGTCGGGGTTCGACGTCGCCATCGCGGTCGCCATGCTCGCCGGAGCCCGCAGGATCTCGGTCGCGGACCCCGAGCGCGTGGTCCACATCGGCGAGCTCGGGCTCGACGGCAGGCTCCAGTCCGTCCGCGGGGTGCTTCCCGCCGTCGCCGCCGCGGTCGCGGCCGGGCTGCGCGACGTCGTCGTGCCCGCGCAGGACGCCGACGAGGCACGCCTCGTCCCGGGGGCCCGGGTCGTCGGGGTCGGGAGCCTCGCCGAGATCGCGGCGCTCTACGGCGCCGAGGTCCCCGGCATCGTGCTGCCGTCCGCGACCGCGCGTCCCGCCCAGAGCGGCGTCGCACGACGGGTCGAGGGAGACCTGCGCGACGTCCTGGGGCAGGAGCAGGCGCGGCGAGCACTCGAGGTCTCGGCCGCGGGCGGTCACCACCTGCTCCTCGTCGGGCCGCCCGGGGCGGGCAAGACCATGCTCGCGTCCCGGATCACGGGCATCCTGCCCGACCTCGACGAGTCGGAGGCCGTCGAGGTCACGGCCGTGCACTCCGTGGCAGGGGTCTTCGACCCGGGACAGGGCCTCATCCGTCGGCCGCCCTACGAGGACCCGCACCACACCGCGACCGCGGCCGCGATCGTGGGAGGGGGCAGCGGGCTGCCGCGCCCCGGGGCCGCGTCGAGGGCGCACCGCGGCGTCCTGTTCCTCGACGAGGCCCCCGAGTTCGGGTCCCGCGTCCTGCAGACCCTGCGCCAGCCGCTCGAGCACGGGGAGCTCGTGATCCACCGCGCGGCCGGGTCGGCACGCTACCCGGCGCGCTTCCAGCTGGTCCTGGCCGCCAACCCGTGCCCGTGCGGCCTGGGCATCGGCAAGGGGCTCGAGTGCTCGTGCAGCCCGCTGGTCCGACGCCGGTACTTCGCCCGCCTGTCGGGCCCGCTGCTCGACCGCGTCGACGTGCAGGTCGAGGTGCGCCCCGTCTCCCGGGTCGACCGTGCGGGCGGGACCGACGTCGAGTCGAGCGCGACCGTCGCGGCCCGGGTCGCAGCGGCCCGGGCCGCCGCCAGGGCGCGGCTCGCAGGAACCCCGTGGGTCACGAACGCCGAGGTGCCCGGCACCTGGCTGCGTGAACGGCTGGGACCCGACCCGGGCCTGCTCGCGGGTATCGACGCGGCCCTGGACCGGGGCACGCTCTCGCTCCGCGGCGCCGACCGGGTCCTGCGGCTGGCCTGGACCGTGGCGGACCTCGCGGGCCGCGGCGCACCGAGCAGGGGAGACGTCGGCCAGGGGCTCGCGCTGCGGACCCGAGGACACCATGGCTGACCGGGGCAAGGTCGCGGCCGCCCCGTCGTTCGACGTGAGCGACCCGCTGCTCGCCCGGGCGGCCTGGAGCCGGGTGGCCGAGCCCGGGGACCCGGTCGCGGGGGCGCTCGTCACGCACCTGGGAGCGCCGGACGCCCTGGCCTGGCTCTACGAGGCGGCTGCCGACGCGAGCCCGTTCGTGCCCGGGGCGCTCGCGCGCGGGCAGGACCGCCCGGCGGTCGAGCGCGTGCTGCGGGCCGTGGAGCGGTGGCGGGGCAGGCTGGCGGTGCTCGACCCGGTCCGGGAGATGCGGGCCCTCGATCAGCTCGGGGGTGCGCTCCTCGTGCCCGGCGACCCCCGGTGGCCGACGTCGGTCGACGCGCTGGGCGACGTCGCGCCCCTCGCGCTGTGGGTCCGGGGGGAGACGGACCTCGCCGGGCTCTCGCGGCGCTCCGTCGCGCTCGTGGGAGCCCGCGCGTGCACCGAGTACGGGAGGCACGTCGCAGCCGACCTGGCTTCCGGCCTGGTCGACCGACGCTTCACGGTCGTCTCCGGCGGGGCGTACGGGATCGACGCCAGCGCCCACCGTGGCGCGATCGTCGCGCAGGGGCGCACGGTCGCGTTCCTCGCGGGCGGCGTCGACCGCCTCTACCCCGCGGGGAACACCGACCTCCTGCGGGCGGTCCTGGACACGGGGAGCCTCGTCAGCGAGGTGCCACCTGGATCGGTCCCGAGCCGCGTCCGCTTCCTGCAGCGCAACCGGCTCATCGCAGCGTTCTCGCGGGCGACCGTCGTCGTGGAGGCGGCCTGGCGCTCCGGCGCGCTCAGCACCGCGACGCACGCCTCCGCACTGCTCCGTCCCGTGGGGGCGGTGCCCGGGCCGGTCACCTCGATGGCCTCCGGTGGCTGCCACCAGCTCCTGCGGGACGCGAAGGCCGTGTGCGTGACCGACGTGGACGAGGTGGCCGAGCTCGCCGGGCACGTCGGGGCGGACGCGCCGCCCCCGCGGGAGGGAGCGTCCGCCCCGCAGGACGGCCTCGACGAGCTCGGCACGAGGCTCTGGGACGCCCTCCCGCTGCGCGCCTACGCCGCCGTGGACTCCGTGGCGCGGGCAGCGGGCCTCGGGGTCGACGAGACGTTGGGCGGTCTCGGCCACCTGGAGCTCGTCGGGCTCGCCGACCAGTCCGGCGGTCGGTGGCGGCGGGCAGCCCGGCCGTCGCAGGGCGTGGGGTCCACGGCCCGAGGTGGCTGACCAGGGACACTGGGGTCATGAGGACACCGGGGACATGAGCCGCGACACCGAGCAGCGCCGGAGCGTCTCCCGCACCGCGCCACGCCCCGCGCCCCGCCCCGCGCCGGGGAGCGGCCCGACGCCGGAGGCCGAGCCCGCTCAGGGTGCCGAGCCTGCACAGGCACCCGACGCGCGGCACCTCCCGCCTGCGCTCGCCACCGCTGTGGCCGAGTTCGAGCAGCATCTCGACGTCCAGCGCGGCCTCTCGACCCACACGGTGCGCGCCTACACGGGCGACGTCCGGTCGTTGCTGTCCCGCGCCGTCGAGACCGGGGTGCGGGGCCTCGACGACGTCGACATCGCGGTCCTGCGCGACTGGCTCGCGGACCTCGGCGCTCGCGACCTCGCCCGCACCACGATGGCCCGCAGGGGAGCGGCCGCCCGCGCCTTCTTCGCCTGGACGACGAGCACCGGACGCACCGCGCACAACCCGGCCCTCCGGCTCGCGAGCCCCAAGGTCGCGCGACACCTGCCGACCGTCCTCGCGGTCGACGCCGCCACCCACCTCATGGAGACCGCCCGAGACGCAGCGGCCGACGGTGACCCGGCGCGCCTGCGCGAGTGGGTCGCCGTCGAGGTCCTCTACGCGTCGGGGCTCCGCGTGGCCGAGCTCGTGGGCATCGACGTCGACGACGTCGACCTCGGTGAGCGGACCCTGCGCGTCGTGGGCAAGGGCGACAAGGAGCGCGTCGTGCCGTTCGGCGTCCCGGCGGGTCGCGCGCTCCGCCGCTGGCTCGACGTGGGGCGCCCAGCGCTCGCCGTCCCGGGCTCCGGTCCTGCCCTCCTCCTGGGGGAGCGGGGGCGCCGCTGGGGGCAGCGGCAGGCGCGCGAGACGGTGCACCGTCTCGCGGCGCTCGCGGGCGTCGACGACGTCGCCCCCCACGACCTGCGGCACAGCGCCGCGACACACCTGCTCCAGGGAGGGTCCGACCTGCGCAGCGTCCAGGAGGTGCTCGGCCATGCCACGCTCTCCACGACGCAGCGCTACACGCACGTGAGCGCGGACCGGCTGCGCGCCTCGTTCGAGCAGGCCTTCCCGCGGGCGTGACGGGGCGCTGAACGGCCGGCCCGGGCTGGGGGCCGTCGTCGGGGCGACGGACGCGTGGTGAGCGCCCGACCGGACCCGACCCCGCTCAGCGCAGGGGGAGCAGCACGATCGGCTCTCGTGGCCCGAGCAGTGCGAGCGGGTCGAGGTACGTCTCGCCGCGCCGCACGCCCCAGTGCACGCACGACGCGGGCAGGCAGTGGCCGGCCCCCGCCGGACCAGCCCCGTCCGCAGGTGCCGTGGCGTCGGGCCCGTCCGAACCCTGGACCGTCCCGACGGCCTGCCCACGGTGCACCCTGGTCCCCGCCGCGACGGTCCCGTCGACGGGCTCGAGGGAGGTCCGCAGGCCGTCGTCGTGCAGGACGACCACGACCCCACGGTCCACGACCGTCCCGGCGAACGTCACGACCCCGGACGTGGGTGCCACCACGGCAGCCCCCTGCGGGGCGGCGAGGTCGACGCCACGGTGCCCGGCGAGCCAGTCCTGGTCCGGAGGGAGGAACGCGCGGAGCACGACGGGCTCTCCCTCGACGGGCGACGTCCACCCGGCCTGTGCCGGGCCGGGGTCGCCGGCCGCCCGTGCCGGCAGGACGGCCAGAGGCGGGAGCAGCGAGAGCGCGACGGCGAGCGCGGCCACCCGTGCCCTCAGCCGACCGGTTCGCTGTCCCCGGCCGCGCCGTGCTGCGACGCCCGCGGCGGCCGAGGCGGGAACCTCGGCGCGTCCGCCCCGCCCGCGCGACGCCCGCCCGCGCGACGCCCGCCCGTGCGACGCCCCTCCCGGGGCCTCGCGGGGCGGGCCGGCAGCACGACGGGTGCGGCGCCGTCGGGCAGGGGAGGACGGCCGTGCGGACGGCCTGGGAGACTGGTGGGAGGGCGTCATCGCCCGAGCCTCGCGCACGAGCGTGCGCGCCGGTCGAGCGCCCGCCCGGCCTGTGGAGGGGGCGCCGGTCGGCGGAGCTGTGCACGGGTCGGGCCGTCGCCCGCGATCAGGTAGACTTAACGCCGCGATCGGCACGTTCATTCGGACGGCCTCCCAGCACCTCCGACGGACCCCGGCGGAGAGGCGACGGGCCCCCGTTGCGCGCCGTCGACTTCGCGCGTCACTTCCCCGCCACCCCGCCCGACAGGGCAAGGGGCCGGGGGCTGCCACGACATCGGTCCGGACCCTCGTTCGCCAGGGTCCGGCGTCCAACGGCGGTGTGGCGCCAGGGGTGCAGGGCCAATCCCGGCCGGCACCGACAACCGGAAAGCACCGACCGGACGCACCGCGACCGGTCGGACGAATGAGCGTGAGCAGCGGGAGGATCCCGCGTCACGCCTGAAAGGAAGTGCCATGGCCGTCGTGACCATGCGCCAGCTCCTCGACAGCGGAGTCCACTTCGGACACCAGACCCGCCGCTGGAACCCGAAGATGAAGCGCTTCATCTTCACGGAGCGCAACGGCATCTACATCGTCGACCTGCAGCAGTCGCTGTCGTACATCGACCGCGCCTACGAGTTCGTCAAGGAGACCGTCGCCCACGGTGGCACGATCCTCTTCGTCGGCACCAAGAAGCAGGCGCAGGAGCCCGTCGCCGAGCAGGCCGCTCGTGTCGGCATGCCCTACGTGAACCACCGCTGGCTCGGTGGCATGCTCACCAACTTCACCACGGTGCACAAGCGTCTGCAGCGTATGAAGGAGCTCGAGGAGATCGACTTCGACGACGTCGCAGGCTCCGGGCTCACCAAGAAGGAGCTGCTCGTCCTCCGTCGCGAGAAGGACAAGCTGACCCGCACCCTGGGCGGCATCCGCGACATGGCGAAGGTCCCCTCCGCCGTCTGGATCGTCGACACCAACAAGGAGCACCTGGCCGTCGACGAGGCGCGCAAGCTGCGCATCCCGATCGTCGCGATCCTGGACACCAACTGCGACCCCGACGTCGTCGACTACAAGATCCCGGGCAACGACGACGCGATCCGCGCCGTCACGCTGCTGACCCGCGTGATCGCCGACGCCGCGGCCGAGGGCCTGCTCCAGCGCCACTCGGGCAACCGCACGGGCGCCGAGGCCGGGTCGGCCACCGAGGCAGAGCCTCTCGCCGAGTGGGAGCGCGAGCTCCTCGCCGGTGCCGAGGCGGAGACCGCCGTGGAGACCGCAGCCGCCGCTGAGGTCGTCGCCGAGGCAGCAGCCGAGACGGCCGTCGAGGCCGAGGTCGTCGCCGAGGCAGCCGCTGAGGTCGCCGTCGAGGCCGAGGTCGAGGCAGAGGCAGCCGTCGAGGCAGCTGCCGAGGCCCCCGCCGAAGAGGCCGACGGCGACTCCGAGAAGGCGCTCGAGATCATCCGTGTCAAGGGGCTGAAGGGCGTCGCCAAGCGCGAGGGCCGTTCGACCTCCGAGGGCCTCGTCGCCGTCGACATCGCGGAGACCGAGGGTGGCCAGGTCGCCACGCTCATCGAGCTCAACTCCGAGACCGACTTCGTCGCGAAGAACGAGAACTTCCTCAACCTCGCGGCTCGCGTGCTCAAGGCCGTCGCCGACTCGGGTGCTGCCGACACGGACGCGGCTCTCGCTGCGGACGCCGACGGTGAGTCCGTCCAGCTCGTGATCGACAACACCGCCGCGTCGCTGGGCGAGAAGGTCGTGCTGCGTCGTGCGACGCGGATCGCCGGGGAGCGCGTCACCGCGTACCTGCACCGCACCGCCAAGGACCTGCCGCCGTCGATCGGTGTCGTCGTCGCGACGAACGCCGCGGGCGAGGCCGTCGCCAAGGACATCGCGCAGCACATCGCCGCGCTGTCCCCGACGTACCTGTCGCGCGAGGACGTCCCCGAGGACGTCGTCGCCAACGAGCGTCGTATCGCCGAGGAGACCTCGCGCAACGAGGGCAAGCCCGAGGCCGCGCTGCCGAAGATCATCGAGGGTCGCCTGAACGGGTTCTTCAAGGACGTCGTGCTGCTCGACCAGCCGCTCGCGAAGGACCCCAAGAAGACCGTCGGCCAGGTCCTCGCCGAGGTCGGTGGCACGGTCACCGAGTTCGTGCGGTACCGCGTCGGCGCCTGACGCACTCCACCGGTGGCCCGGTCCGCGCGCGCGCGGGCCCGGGCCCCGCGCACCGGGACCCGGGGGGTCCACGGCGCACATGCACCACCCGGGGACGACGAGCAGGACCGCCCCCGGTACGTCCTGGGGCAGACCCCGGGAGATCGGAACGACGAAGGACAGGTGGCTCGGCACATGGGCGACAAGATCGAGACCAAGACCCCCGCACGTCGGGTACTGCTGAAGCTCTCGGGGGAGACCTTCGGGGGCGGACAGATCGGCCTGGCGCCGGACGTCGTGCAGCGGGTGGCCGGTGAGATCGCCGAGGCCGTCCGCGAGGGCGTCCAGGTCGCCATCGTCGTCGGCGGTGGCAACTTCTTCCGCGGTGCCGAGCTCTCGCAGCGTGGCCTCGACCGCGCCCGCGCCGACTACATGGGCATGCTGGGCACGGTCATGAACTGCCTCGCGCTCCAGGACTTCCTCGAGCAGGCCGGCGTCGACACGCGCGTGCAGACCGCCATCACCATGGGGCAGGTCGCCGAGCCCTACATCCCGCTGCGCGCCATCCGCCACATGGAGAAGGGGCGCGTCGTGATCTTCGGCGCGGGCGCCGGCATGCCGTACTTCTCGACCGACACGGTCTCCGTCCAGCGCGCCCTCGAGACGCACTGCCAGGAGGTCCTCATGGGCAAGAACGGCGTCGACGGCGTCTACTCGGCGGACCCGCGCACCGACCCGGACGCGGTCAAGCTCGAGCACCTGACGTACACCGACGCGCTCGTCAACGACCTGGCCGTGATGGACGCCACGGCGCTGAGCCTGTGCCGCGACAACGACGTGACCATGCGGGTCTTCGGGATGGGCGAGCCGGGCAACGTGACCCGCGCGCTGCTGGGGGACAATATCGGGACACTGGTCACGACGAGCTGACCGGACGACGACGAACGACCCGGGTCGCGCCGCGTCCCGGGTGCGCCGCCCCGTGCGGCGCAGGACGGCTAGCCCAGCTACGCACGACGAAGGAGCACTGGTGATCGACGAGACCCTCCTCGAGGCCGAAGAGAAGATGGACAAGGCGATCGAGGTCGCCAAGGAGGACTTCGCGAACATTCGCACGGGACGTGCGAGCGGCGCGATGTTCAACAAGATCACGGTCGAGTACTACGGCGCTCCGACGCCCCTGCAGCAGCTCGCCTCGTTCAACACCCCTGAGGCACGCACGATCGTCATCTCGCCCTTCGACAAGACCGCGCTGAGCGCGATCGAGAAGGCCATCCGTGACTCGGACCTCGGGGTCAACCCCAGCAACGACGGCAACATCATCCGCGTCGTGCTCCCCGTCCTGACGGAGGAGCGTCGTCGCGACTACGTGAAGCTGGCGAAGGGCAAGGCGGAGGACGCCCGCGTCTCGGTGCGGAACATCCGTCGTCGTGCCAAGGAGCAGCTCGACCGCATCGTCAAGGACGGCGAGGCCGGCGAGGACGAGGGCACGCGCGCCGAGAAGGAGCTCGAGGTGCTCACCAAGAGCCACGTCGACACGATCGACGCTCTGCTCGCCGGCAAGGAGAGCGAGCTCCTCGAGGTCTGATGCAGAAGTCTGAACGCACCGATGACAAGTGATGCGGTCGCGTCCAGGCCCCGGCGGACGCCGAAGGCCGGACGCGACCTGCCCAAGGCGATCTCCGTCGGGGTCGGTCTGCTCGTCCTGGTGGGGGCCTCGCTGGCCTTCCGGCCGGAGCCTTTCGTGCTGCTCGCGACCGCCGCGGTCGGCGCGGCGCTGTGGGAGCTGAAGCAGGCCTTCCTGCGCCGCGACATCCACCTGCCGCTCCTGCCGCTCCTCGTGGGGGCGGTCGGGATCCTGGTCTCGTCGTACTACTCGGGCCCCGAGGCCCTGATGGTCTCGTTCGTCCTGACCGTGGCAGGAGTCGTGGTCTGGCGGGTCATCGACGGCTCGGGGACGGCGGCGGTGCGCGACGCCGCGGCGGGCACGTTCGCGACGGCGTACCTGCCGTTCATGGCGGGCTTCGTGATGATGATGCTCGCGAACCCGGTCAACGGCAGGATCCAGGTCCTCCTGTTCATCCTGCTGGCGGTCTCCAACGACGTCGGCGGGTACGTGGCCGGGGTTCTGTTCGGCCGCCATCCGCTGGCTCCGTCGATCAGTCCCAAGAAGAGCTGGGAGGGGCTGGCGGGCTCGTTCGTGCTGGCGACGGCCATCGGTGTCGTGGGGGCCGTCTACGGGCTCGGCGTGAGTCCCGTGATCGGTGTCCTGCTCGGCGTCATGGTGCCGCTCACGGCCACCGTGGGCGACCTGGCGGAGTCGATGATCAAGCGCGACCTAGAATTGAAGGACATGGGGTCGCTCCTGCCGGGGCACGGCGGGGTCCTCGACCGCCTGGACTCCATGCTCCTGACCGCTCCGTTCGTGTACCTGCTGCTCTCCGTCTCGCTCTGAGACGTCCCCAGGAGGGCAGGCGCGGACGCACGCACGCGTGCCGGGCTGCGTGAGAACGCACCGGCACGCTCGCACGAGCGCACCTGACGCGTCGTCCGACGACGTGGTGCGCTGACCTGTTCCACCCGCTCAACCTCTGGATCCTCCATGTCTGTTCGTCCGTCCGTCGAATCGAAGCCGCTGCCGCTCGTCATGTCGGCGCCCCGTCGTGGGAAGCCCCCGCGCCACTTCGCCGACCTCTCCCCGGAGGAGCGCAAGGCGGCGGTCGTCGAGCTGGGTGAGAAGCCCTTCCGGGCCAAGCAGCTCGCGACGCACTACTACTCGCACTTCACCAACGTCGCGGAGGACATGACCGACCTCCCGCAGGCGACGCGTGACCTGCTGGTGGAGAACCTCATGCCGACGCTGCTCACCCCGGCGCGCGTGATGCAGGCCGACGGCGGGACCACCGTCAAGACGCTGTGGAAGCTGTTCGACGCGGCCAAGGTCGAGTCGGTGCTCATGCGCTACCCGAACCGGTCGACGCTGTGCGTGTCGAGCCAGGCCGGCTGCGGCATGGCGTGCCCGTTCTGCGCGACCGGCCAGCTCGGCCTGACGCGGAACCTGTCGACTGCGGAGATCGTGGAGCAGGTGCGCTCGGCGGCGAAGTCGCTCGCGGACGGCGACATCCCCGGCGGCCCGGCGCGGCTGAACAACCTCGTCTTCATGGGGATGGGCGAGCCGATGGCCAACTACAAGGCGGTCATGGGCACGATCCGCCAGCTCGTCGCCCCGGCCCCCGAGGGTCTGGGCATGTCGGCCCGCAACATCACGGTCTCGACCGTGGGCCTGGTCCCGGCGATGAACAAGCTGGCGGCCGAGGGCATCCCGGTGACGCTCGCGCTCTCGCTGCACGCGCCCGACGACGACCTGCGCAGCGAGCTCGTCCCGATCAACACGCGCTGGTCGGTCGACGAGACCCTGGACGCGGCGCGCAACTACTTCGAGGTCACGGGCCGCCGGGTCAGCATCGAGTACGCGCTCATCAAGGACATGAACGACCACGCGTGGCGTGCCGACCTGCTGGGCGAGAAGCTCACGGCTCGGGGCTCGGGCTGGGTGCACGTCAACCCCATCCCGCTCAACCCGACGCCGGGCTCGATCTGGACCGCGAGCGAGCGCGAGGTGGAGGACGAGTTCGTCGCTCGCTTGCGCGGGCACGGGATTCCGACCACTATTCGTGACACACGCGGCAGTGACATCGATGGTGCGTGCGGACAGCTGGCAGCCGAGGAGGAAGAGTGAGTGCGTTGTTCAGCACCGTCTCGAAGGTGCGCAACGGGTACGACCCGGAAGAGGTGGACGAGTTCTTCGACCACGCACGTCAGGTCTACGAGGGCAAGAAGCCGGAGCGTCTGACGAGCACCGACATCCAGGTCTCGATGTTCGACCTGGTCCGTGGCGGGTACGACACCCACGAGGTCGACGCGGCCCTGGACCGCCTGGAGGGGGCCTTCATCGCCCGCCAGCGCGCCGAGTACGTCGCGGTCAACGGCCAGCAGGCCTGGATGAACGCGCTGGCCGAGCGGGCACGCAGCCTGTACGGGCGCCTGGGGCGTCCGGACGGGGAGCGTTTCGCCCCTGCGGGCCGCGGCGAGTGGGGCTACGACATGGACGACGTCGACGACCTGTGCGACCGCCTCGTGGCCTACTTCGACCGTCAGGAGCCCATCACTGCTGCCGAGATCCGGGCCTCGACGTTCGCGCGGCGCCGTGGCAAGGACGGCTATGCGGAGGGACCCGTGGACGCGTTCTTCGCGCGTGCCATCGAGGTGCTGCTCGGCGTCGAGTGACGCGCAGGTGAGGCCCGCCCGACGGCGCCGCGCGCCTCGGGCGGTCCTCGCACCTGGGAGGATGTCCTCATGAGTCTGCGCAGCGTGACCCTGCTCGGGTCGACCGGTTCCATCGGCACCCAGGCGATCGACGTGATCTCGCGCCATCCCGACCGGTTCCGCGTGGACGCGATCTCTGCCGGCGGGGCGAACGCGGACCTGCTCGCACGCCAGGCGCTGGAGCTGGGAGTCGCACGGGTCGGCGTCGCGGACCCTGCACGGGCCGTCGAGGTCGAGGCGGCCCTTGCTCGCCACGGTGCGGGCACGGCGAGCCCGGTCGAGGTCCTGGTCGGCCCGGACGCCGCGACAGAGCTCGCGGGGGCGGGCTCCGACGTCGTGCTGAACGGCATCACGGGGTCCGTGGGTCTGGGACCGACCCTGGCCGCCCTCGGGGCGGGGTCGACGCTCGCGCTGGCCAACAAGGAGTCCCTCGTCGTGGGCGGCGTGCTGGTCCAGGACGCGAGGCGGCGTCCGGACCAGATCGTGCCGGTCGACTCGGAGCACTCGGCGATCGCGCAGGCCCTGCGGTCGGGGCGTCGCGAGGAGGTCCGTCGGCTCGTGCTGACGGCCTCCGGTGGACCGTTCCGCGGCTGGGCCCGGGACGACGTCAAGGTGGTCTCGCCGGAGCAGGCGCTCGCCCACCCGACCTGGGCCATGGGGCCGGTCGTGACGATCAACTCGGCGACGCTCATGAACAAGGGCCTCGAGCTCATCGAGGCGCACCTGCTGTTCGACGTGCCGACCGAGGAGATCGCGGTCGTGGTGCACCCGCAGTCGGTCGTCCACTCGATGGTCGAGTTCGTGGACGGGTCGACCATCGCCCAGGCCTCGCCGCCGGACATGCGTCTGCCCATCGCGCTCGGCCTGAGCTGGCCGGACCGTCTGGGCGAGGTCGCCGCGGGGTGCGACTGGTCGGCCGCGACGGCCTGGACGTTCGAGCCCCTCGACGAGGCACTCTTCCCTGCGGTCGGGCTCGCACGCGCGGCGGCCTCCGCCTCGGCGACGCACCCGGCGGTGTACAACGCGGCGAACGAGGAGTGCGTCGCGGCGTTCCTCGCGGGGCGCATCGGGTTCCTGGACATCGTCGAGACCGTGGAGCGCGTCCTGGGCGAGCACGAGGGAACCTCGCGGGCCGCGGTCACGTTGGAGGACGTGACGGGCGCGGAGGCGTGGGCCCGGGCCAGGGCTCACGAGATCCTGGCACGGCACTGAGCCCTGCCGTGTCCTGGCCGCTCGCAGGATCCGCCGGGCGCCCGGGGACCTCCGCGGGTCTCAGGCGTTCCGCAGGAATCGGCGATAGGTTCGCCCCTTCCGCACAGTCACCCTCTCTCTCGCAGCATCCTCGAACGGAGTTCTCATGGCCGCGGTGATCGGCATCCTGGTCGTGCTGGTCGGCATCCTCGTGTCGATCGCGCTGCACGAGGTCGGACACATGGTCCCGGCGAAGAAGTTCGGCGTCCGGGTCAGCCACTACTTCGTGGGCTTCGGCCCGACCCTGTGGTCGCGGACCAAGGGCGAGACCGAGTACGGCCTCAAGGCGATCCCGCTGGGCGGCTACGTGCGCCTCGTGGGCATGTACCCGCCGGCGCCCCCGGGGGCGAAGCAGTCGAACGGGTTCTTCGGCCGCATGGTGCAGGACGCGCGGGAGATGAGCGCCGAGGAGATCCTGCCCGGCCAGGAGCCGCGGGCCTTCTACAACCTGTCGGTGCCCAAGAAGATCGTCGTGATGTTCGGCGGACCGTTCATGAACCTCGTGATCGCGTTCGTGCTCATGACGGTGGTGCTGGTCGGGATCGGTTCGCCGCAGGCGACCACGACGGTCGCGACGGTGCCTGCGTGCGTGGCGCCGGCCACTGCCCCGGCGGACTACGAGTGCGCCGCGGGCGACCCGGCGACCCCTGCCGCGGAGGCGGGGGTCGAGCCCGGGGACACGATCGTGTCGTTCGACGGCGAGCCGGTCGCCTCGTGGGAGTCGCTGGTCGGCAAGATCACGGGGGCCGCGGGCGAGACGGTCCCGCTCGTGGTCGAGCGTGACGGAGAGCGCGTCACGCTCGAGATCACCCCGACGGAGGTCGAGCGCCCGATCGTCGGGGACGACGGGCAGTACGTGACCGACGACGCGGGCGAGCTCGTGCTCAGGCCGGCCGGGTACGTGGGGATCGCCCCGACCCAGGAGCGGGTCTCCGAGCCGCTCAGCGCGGTGCCCGCGGCCATCTGGGCCCAGGTCAGCGGGACGGCCGAGGTCATCGTCGCGCTGCCGGCCAAGCTGGTCGACGTGGTGCAGTCGACGTTCGGCGGCGAGGAGCGCGACCCCGCCTCGGTCATGGGTCCGGTCGGCGTGGGGCGGATCGCGGTCGACGTCGTGGGGGCGGACTCGGTCGACGTGGTCGACCGCGTCGCGGTCATGCTGAGCCTGCTGGCCTCGCTCAACATCGCGCTGTTCGCGTTCAACCTCATCCCTCTGCCGCCGCTCGACGGCGGGCACATCGCGGGCGCGCTGTACGAGGGCGCCAAGCGCCAGGTCGCCAAGGTCCGCGGGCGCCCGCGCCCCCCGCACGCCGACGTGGCCAAGCTCGTGCCGCTGGGGCTCGCGATGTGGGTCGTCCTGCTCGGCATGGGCGTGCTGCTGATCTACGCGGACATCGTCAACCCGATCCGTATCACCTGACCCACGCCCGACCCGCCGTCGAGCCGCGCCCGACCCGCCGTCGGCCCGCCCGCCCGCCCGGGCCGACCGCGGTCCGGGGCGCCGGGAACCCGTGAAGATCTCGCGAACGTTCGTGTGCGGAGCGGGGCGAGGGGCGTCGTCGGGCGCGGGGCGGGTGCCGCGCGGGGGATACTGGGTCCGTGAGCGTACCCATCAGCCTTGGCATGCCAGCAGCACCCCCGCCGGTCCTCGCGCCGCGCCGCAAGACGCGCAAGATCAAGGTCGGCAAGGTCGACGTCGGCGGTGACGCCCCCGTGAGCGTCCAGTCGATGACCACGACCCCGACCACGGACATCAACGCGACCCTCCAGCAGATCGCCGAGCTGACCGCGGCGGGCTGCGACATCGTGCGCGTCGCGGTGCCGAGCCAGGACGACGCGCTCGCGCTGCCGGCCATCGCGAAGAAGTCGCAGATCCCCGTGATCGCGGACATCCACTTCCAGCCCAAGTACGTCTTCGCGGCGATCGACGCAGGCTGTGCCGCGGTGCGCGTGAACCCGGGGAACATCCGCAAGTTCGACGACCAGGTCAAGGAGATCGCCCGCGCCGCCGCGGACGCGGGCACCTCGATCCGGATCGGCGTGAACGCCGGGTCCCTCGACCCGCGCCTGCTCGCGAAGTACGGCAAGGCGACCCCGGAGGCCCTCGTCGAGTCGGCCGTCTGGGAGGCGTCGCTGTTCGAGGAGCACGGCTTCCACGACTTCAAGATCTCGGTCAAGCACAACGACCCCGTGGTCATGGTGCGCGCCTACGAGCTGCTGTCCGAGCGCGGCGACTGGCCCCTGCACCTCGGCGTGACCGAGGCTGGCCCGGCGTTCCAGGGGACCATCAAGTCGGCCACGGCGTTCGGTGCGCTGCTGAGCAAGGGCATCGGCGACACGATCCGTGTCTCGTTGTCGGCCCCGCCGGTCGAGGAGGTCAAGGTCGGCATCCAGATCCTGCAGTCGCTCAACCTGCGCCCGCGCAAGCTGGAGATCGTCTCGTGCCCGTCGTGCGGCCGCGCCCAGGTGGACGTGTACACGCTCGCGGAGAAGGTCACGGCCGGGCTCGAGGGCATGGAGGTGCCGCTGCGCGTCGCGGTCATGGGCTGCGTCGTGAACGGTCCGGGGGAGGCGCGCGAGGCGGACCTCGGTGTCGCGTCCGGCAACGGCAAGGGTCAGATCTTCGTCAAGGGCGAGGTCGTCAAGACGGTGCCCGAGTCGATGATCGTCGAGACGCTCATCGAAGAAGCGATGCGGATCGCCGAGACCATGACGCCGGAGAACGACGCGCAGGCCGGTCCGCCGGTCGTCACCGTCGGCTGAGCCCGCGGCGATGGCGCGCTGGCACCCCCCGGGGCCGTGGTCCCGGCCGGAGGCCGCCCGGGTCCTGACGGACGCGGACGTCCCGGACGCGCTGGCGGTGTGCGCCGTGGACCCCGTGGCGTCGGTGCTCGCGGCCTCGCGGATCGTCGAGGCGACCAGGCTCTCCCAGAGCGGGGGACAGGTGTGGGGCTTCCCCGCGCAGGGGCCCCTGGTCGCGATCTGCTGGGCCGGGGCCAACCTGGTGCCGGTCGTCCCGGCGCAGGGCGCCGAGCGCGAGGAGGCGCTCGACGCCTTCGCGGCGCTCGCCCGCCGCTTCGGTCGGCGGGCGTCGTCGATCGTGGGCGATCGTGCTGCGGCGCTGGGCCTCTGGGAGCGTCTGGCGGAGCACTGGCCCGCCGCGCGCGACGTCCGTGACGACCAGCCCTCGCTCATGATCGACCGGGCCCCGAGCGTCGAGGCGGACCCGCTGGTCCGTCGTTCGGTCCCCGCGGAGCTCCCGCTGGTGCTGCCGGCGTGCGTGCGCATGTTCGTCGAGGAGGTCGGCTACTCGCCCGTGGCGGCGGGGGGCAACGCGTACACGGAGCGGGTGCGCGGGCTCATCACCTCGGGCCGCTCGTTCGTGCGGCTCGCCGGTGGCGCACCTGCGCAGACGTCAGGGCCGGGCGACCCGCTCGCGGGCGTCGCGCCGTCCGAGCGGGTCGTGGCGTTCAAGGCCGAGCTCGGTGCCGTGACGCCCGCCGTCGCGCAGGTGCAGGGCGTGTGGGTCGATCCTCGCCTCCGGGGCCGACGCCTCTCCGAGTCGGGCATGGCCGCGGTCGTGGAGATCACGCGCCGCGAGGTCGCGCCGGTCGTCTCGCTCTACGTCAACGCCTACAACGAGCGGGCGCTCGCGACGTACCGCCGGGTCGGGTTCGAGCAGGTGGGGACGTTCGCGACGGTCCTGTTCTGAGCCCTACTTCAGGAGCTTCGACATGCGCCGGTCCGCGAGGACCTGCCCGCCGGTCTGGCACGTCGCGCAGTACTGCAGGCTGCGGTCCGCGAACGAGACCTCGCGCACGACGTCCCCGCACACGGGGCAGGCCTCTCCCGTGCGCCCGTGGACGCGCATCCCGCGCCGCTTGGCGTCCTTGAGCTCGGCGGCCGGCCTGCCCGACGACGTCGCGACGGCCTCGGAGAGCACGTCCCGGATCGCGTCGTGCAGGTGGGCCACGTCGTCGGCGTCGAGGCTGCGGGTCAGGCGGAACGGGCTGGTCCGGGCTGCGTGCAGGATCTCGTCCGAGTAGGCGTTGCCGATCCCGGCGATGAGCCGTTGGTCACGCAGCAGACCCTTGATCTGCTGGTTGCGTGCTGCGAGCAGCTCGGCCAGCCGTTCGCGCGTGAGCTCTGGCCCCAGGGGCTCGACGCCCAGGGTCGCGATCGCGGGCACCTCGGCGGGGTCGTGGACCAGGTGGATCGCGAGCCGCTTGCGCGTTCCGGCCTCGGTGAGGTCGAACCCGGAGCCGTCGTCGAAGCGGATCCGCAGCGCGAGGACCGCCCGCACCCCACCCCGGCTCGAGGTCGGGCGCACGGGCGTGGTCGGCGCATCCTCCGACCAGCGCAACCACCCGGCCCGGGCGAGGTGGAAGACCAGGTGGAGGTCGCCGTCGGGCGCTGTGCCCGTGGCGCCCGCGCCGCCCCCGACCGTCCCGCCTGCCCCGGCGCCCGCGGTCGCTGGACGCACCGCGAGGTCGAGCCACTTGCCGTGCCGCGACGCACCCGTGACCGTGCCGCCCACCAGGGCGGACAGGGGCGGGGAGAAGGTCTTGAGGGCGACGATCGACGCGAGGTCGGCCGCGACGACGACGCGACCGGTCGCGCGCTCGTCGAGGAACCGGACGAGCGCCTCGACCTCGGGGAGCTCGGGCACGCTTCCATGGTGCCCGTTCGTCGCACCCTGCGCACCGCCGCGAGCGGGGACGGGGCGTGCGGCGCCCGGAACCCTGCGGGGGACCGGGCGCCACGACGGTAGGATCGGGCCCATGTCTTCAGCCTCCAGCCGGGTGGTCGGTCCCCCCGTCAAGCCCCTCAAGATGACCTCCCTGTTCCTGCGGACGCTGCGCGAGGACCCGGTCGACGCCGAGGTCGCGAGCCACAAGCTCCTCGTGCGCGCCGGCTACATCCGCCGTGCCGCCCCCGGCATCTACACCTGGCTCCCGCTGGGCCTGCGCGTGCTCGCCAAGGTCGAGGCGATCGTGCGCGAGGAGATGGAGGACGCGGGCGGCCAGGAGGTCCACTTCCCGGCGCTGCTGCCGCGCGAGCCCTACGAGGCCACGGGCCGCTGGGAGGAGTACGGCGCGAACCTGTTCCGCCTCACGGACCGCAAGGACGGCGACTACCTGCTCGCCCCCACGCACGAGGAGATGTTCACGCTCCTCGTCAAGGACATGTACTCGTCGTACAAGGAGCTGCCGCTCACGCTGTTCCAGATCCAGACGAAGTACCGCGACGAGGCGCGCCCGCGCGCGGGCCTGATCCGTGGCCGCGAGTTCATCATGAAGGACGCGTACTCGTTCGACGTGACCGAGGAGGGGCTCGAGGCCTCGTACCAGAACCAGCGCGCCGCCTACCAGCGGATCTTCACGCGCCTGGGCCTCGAGTACGTGATCGTGGCCGCGACGTCCGGGGCCATGGGCGGCTCGCGCAGCGAGGAGTTCCTCAACCCGACCGGGATCGGTGAGGACACGTTCGTGCGCTCGCCCGGCGGCTACGCGGCCAACGTCGAGGCCGTCGTCACGCCCGTTCCCGAGGCCCTGCCCTACGACGACGCCCCCGCGGCGCACGTCGAGGACACGCCCGACACCCCGACGATCGACTCGCTCGTCGCGCTCGCCAACGAGCGCTTCCCGCGTCCTGACCGCGAGTGGACCGCGGCTGACACGCTCAAGAACGTCGTGCTCGCGCTCACGCACCCTGACGGTCGCCGCGAGGTGCTCGTCGTGGGCCTGCCCGGCGACCGCGAGGTCGACCTCAAGCGTCTCGAGGCGGCGGTCGAGCCCGCCGAGGTCGAGCCCGCGGGCGAGGCGGACTTCGCCGCGCACCCCGAGCTCGTCAAGGGCTACATCGGCCCCGAGGTGCTCGGTCCGCAGGGCCCGCAGGTGACCGTGCCTGCGGAGGGCAAGACCCCCGCGTCGTCGCACTCGGCCGTGCGCTACCTCCTGGACCCGCGCGTCGTCGAGGGCACCCGCTGGATCACGGGCGCCAACCAGCACGGCAAGCACGTGTTCGACCTGGTCGCCGGGCGTGACTTCACGGCCGACGGCACGATCGAGGCCGCCGAGGTCCGTGCGGGCGACCCCGCGCCCGACGGCTCGGGCCCGCTCGAGCTCGCGCGCGGCATCGAGATCGGCCACATCTTCGCCCTGGGACGCAAGTACGCGCAGGCCCTGGGCCTGACGGTCCTCGACGAGAACGGCAAGCAGGTCGTCGTGACCATGGGTTCGTACGGGATCGGCGTGACGCGTGCGCTCGCCGCCCTGGCCGAGGCCAACCACGACGAGGCCGGCCTCGCGTGGCCCGCGCACGTGGCCCCGATGCACGTCCAGGTCGTGGCCACGGGCAAGGACCAGGCGGTCTTCGAGGCTGCCGCGTCGCTCA
Source organism: Oerskovia sp. 140933 (assembly GCF_059651515.1). Taxonomy (NCBI): domain Bacteria; kingdom Bacillati; phylum Actinomycetota; class Actinomycetes; order Micrococcales; family Cellulomonadaceae; genus Oerskovia; species Oerskovia sp. 140933. The sequence continues at coordinate 51,776 of NZ_JAMXIO010000001.1, read as the reverse complement.
CCGCGGAGCTCTCCGCGCGCGGCGTCGAGGTCCTGTACGACGACCGCCCCAAGGTCTCGCCCGGGGTCAAGTTCAAGGACGCCGAGCTCCTGGGTGCGCCGCTCGTCGTGGTCGTGGGCCGTGGGCTCGCGGACGGCGTCGTCGAGGTGCGCCCGCGCCAGGGCGGCGAGGCCGTGCAGGTGCCCGTCGCCGAGGTCGCCGACCTCGTCACCGAGAAGGTCGCCGCGCTGCTCGCCTGAGCAGCCGCCCGGCGGCGACGCCGGGACCGATGGACGCGGGCCGGGCCCGGGCGCGCGGGGGGCTCCCGGGCCCGGCCCGGCGCGGTCCCCGGCGGGGTCAGCCGGCGGTGGGCGCGTCCTGCGACTGCTCGGGCAGGCCGGGGAAGGCGCTGACGGGCGCACCCCAGGCGACCGCCGCGAGGCTCGCCTCGATCGCCAGGTCCGCGAGCGGGAGCCGCGTCCCCGCGCCCGCGTCGGCGGTCAGCGCGGCGTACGACTCGGTGAGCGAGGACTCGAGCTCGATCGCGAGCTCCGCCGTCGGGACGTCGGTCGGGACCGTGTACGCGACCCGGCGCGGGTCCTGGGCGCCGCCTGCCGTGCCCGCGGCCTGCGCCCAGGCCTCGGCTCGCGCGCGGTGCAGCACGGCACGCTCGAGCGCCGCGGCCCGTACGTCGCCGTCGGCGAGCGCGGCCCGGAGCTCGAACGCGTACCCGGCGGCGTCCTCGGCCTCGATGATGGTCGACAGGTCGGTCGCGCTCAGGCCCGTCGGCGACTCCTCGGGGACCAGCAGCCCCGTCGGGGTGACGAGCGACTCGGGCAGCGGTGTCCCGCTCGCCGCGGCGACGCGCCGGGCAGAGGCGTCCTGCGACGCCGCGATCGAGGCGACCAGGCGGGCGAACGCCCCGTCCTCGGTCTGGTCGACGACGTCGCGGAGCGCCGCGCTCGACGACGCGAGCGCCTCGACGACCTCGGCGGGCGTGGCCGAGCCGGGGGTCGAGGGCTCGTCGGTCGGGGTCGGGTCGGGGTCGTCGGGGTCCGGCTCGGGCTCGGGGAGCCCGGAGTCGTAGACCCCGCCGAGCTGGGTCACGTGCTGGTCGGCGTGGTCGCCGGTCTGCGTCAGGGCGTCGAGCGCGGCCGGGTCCAGGCCCGACGACGTCGCGACCGCCGCGTCGGCGAGCCCGCCCACGAGGAGCGCCCCCTCGACCGCGACCCGGCGGAGCGTCTCCTGGGCGTCCGGGACGGGCTCGGTCGGGGGAGGGGTCTCGAGCCGGACGCCGCAACCGGCCGCGGCGAGCAGCGCGAGGGACGTGACGATCGCCACCACGCCACGTCGCGCCGAAGGGCGTCCCGGGCCGCTGCGCCGCGAAAAACGTGACGAAGCGGACGCCCAGGAGGCGTCCGGGTGGGTCGGGAGGGGCTGGTGCAGGGTCGGTTCGGGAGTCATCGAGGCTGATGATGTCACGTTCCTGGCGGGCGAGTCGTTAGGCTGATCCCGTACAACAACACACCGGTCGAATCCTTGCCCGGTGGGCAGTGGGAGCCGACGGGAGACCGAGAGATGAACAAGGCGAAGCAGGCCGGGGCGGACAGGGTCCGCCAGGCCGTGGAACCGGTGGTGCGGGACGCCGACCTGTACCTCGAGGACGTGACCGTCACCCTGGCCGGGAGCCGCTCCGTCGTCCGCATCACGCTGGACCTCCCCGAGGACGCCCTGGGCAACCTCGACCTGGACCGTGTCGCCGAGGTGTCGCGCGACATCAACACCGCGCTGGACACGTCGAACGCCTTCCCGGGCGCATACACGCTCGAGATCTCGACCCCCGGCACCTCCCGCCCGCTGACCGAGCTGCGCCACTTCAAGCGCGCCCGTGGACGCATCGTGCGTCTCGCCCTGCAGGACGGTGGGACCGTCGAAGGACGTCTGCGCGACGTCGAGGACGGGAACCTGCTGCTCACGGACGCCGCGGTGGAGTCCGTCGCGCTCGAGGACGTGGTCCGCGGAGCGATCCAGGTCGAGCTCAAGCGCGCCCTCGAGGTGGACCTCGGCCCGGAGATGGCTGTTGACGCGAACCCCGGGGCCGACGCCCCGAACGACGAGGAGGTCTGATCCATGGACATCGACATGAGTGCGCTGCGACTGCTGGAGCGCGAGAAGGACATCAGCCTCGACATCCTGGTGGCGGCGATCGAGCAGGCCCTGCTCTCTGCGTACCACCGGACCCCCGACGCCTACGCACGCGCCCGGGTCGAGCTCGAGCGTCGCACGGGCCACGTCACGGTCTGGGCGCGCGAGGAGCTCCCGGCCGAGGAGGACGAGGAGCCCGAGCTCGACGAGGACGGCGAGCCGGTCCGTCGCTACCGGGCCCCGGTGTTCGGGCCCGAGTTCGACCACACGCCCAAGGACTTCGGCCGCATCGCGACCGCGACCGCGCGACAGGTCATCGTGCAGCGACTGCGAGACGCGGAGGACGACCAGATCCTGGGCACCTTCCGCGGCAAGGAGGGCGAGGTCCTGGCGGGCGTCATCCAGCAGGGCAACGACCCTCGCATGGTCCTGGTCGACGTGGGCGGCACCGAGGCGCTCCTGCCTCCGCACGAGCAGGTGCCGACCGAGGACTACGTCCACGGCGAGCGTCTGCGCGCCTACGTCCTGGACGTGGCCCGCGGCATGAAGGGCCCCCAGATCACGCTGAGCCGCACGCACCCCAACCTGGTGCGCAAGCTCTTCGAGCTCGAGGTTCCGGAGGTCGCCGACGGCTCGGTCGAGATCATGGCGATCGCCCGTGAGGCGGGCCACCGGTCCAAGGTCGCGGTGCGCTCGCGCGTCGCGGGGCTCAACGCCAAGGGTGCGTGCATCGGCCCCATGGGCGCTCGCGTCCGCGCCGTCATGGCCGAGCTGCACGGCGAGAAGATCGACATCGTCGACTACAGCGAGGACCCGGCGGAGTTCGTGGCCAGCGCGCTGTCCCCGGCGCGTGTGACGTCGGTCACCGTCGTCGACGCGGAGGCGCGGGCTGCTCGGGTCGTCGTGCCGGACTTCCAGCTGTCCCTCGCGATCGGCAAGGAAGGGCAGAACGCCCGGCTCGCCGCGAAGCTCACGGGGTGGCGCATCGACATCCGCTCGGACGAGGTCGAGCAGTCGGAGGCGTCCGCGCCCCGGACCGCGGACGCCTCGAACCGGGGGGACGATGCGGGCGTCGGCGACGGAAACGGGTAACACCAGGTGAGCGGGCGCGCTAGACTGTCCCTGACTGGGCCACGGGTCCGGCAACCGTCACACGACCCTTCAGGCGCTCACGCGCCTGTTCGAACGTGCGTCGGCTGCCGGGAGCGTGACCTACGGTCTGTTCTTCTCCGCCTCGTGGTGGACCAGCCCGACGTCCCGGAGCCTCGGCTCGTCGTCGACGTCGGCCGGTCGCTCCCGGGGCGCGGCGCCTGGCTCCACGATGCTCGGCGTTGCCTCGAGCTGGCCGAGCGTCGACGAGCCTTCCCCCGGGCCCTGCGTCTCGCAGGTCCTGTGGACCTCGCCGAAGCCCGAGCCCATCTCGACAGGGAAGTCTGACCTGTCGTCAGTCATCGCCAGTCATCGTCAGTCGGCGGTCCCGGCCGGCGGCGCTCCATGCGCCGTGCGGGCCGAACCGCGCCAGTACCGCACGAACACCGCACGAATCGTCGACAAGGAAGCGGGTTAGAAGCCGATGGGCACCCGATGAGTACCCAGCGATGAGCACCCAGCACTAAAGACGGTCCTCCCTGTTTCGGGTGGGCCGAGACAGGAGAGTTGTGGCAAAGGTCCGCGTCTACGAGCTCGCAAAGGAGCTCGGGGTGGAAAGCAAGACCATCATGACCAAGCTGACGGAACTCGGTGAGTTCGTCCGCTCGGCATCCTCGACCATCGAACCGCCGGTCGTCCGCAAGCTGCGGGACACCTTCCCGGCCGGTGGCACGGAGAGCGCAAGCGCTCCGGCCAAGCCCGCGCCGGCACGTCCGGCTGCCCCCAAGCCTGCCGCTGAGGCCGCTCCGGCGCCCTCTGCCCCGGCACCGGCAGCGCCGGCCCCCGCTGCACCGGCAGCGCCCAAGGCGCCTGCGCCTGCGCCGGCCCCCGCCAAGGAGGCCCCGGCGAGCCCCGCGTTCGTCGAGCCCGCCGCCGAGGCCAAGAAGCCCGAGGCCAAGAAGCCTGCCGCGCCGGCACCGGCTCCCGCCGCCGAGCGCAAGCCGTCCGCATCGCCCAAGCCGGCCGGTGGCGGCAACGCCCCCGCGCCCGGACCTCGCCCCGCTGCTGCGCGCCCCGGCGCCTCCGGCGGTGGACGTCCCGGCGCTCCGCGCCCAGGCAACAACCCGTTCGCCTCGAGCCAGGGCATGCCGCGTTCCGGCGGCGCCCCGCGCCCGGGCAACAACCCGTTCGCCTCGAGCCAGGGCATGCCCCGGCCGGGTGCGCGCCCCGAGCGGGCCGCGGACCCCGCAGCGAACGCGAACCCCGCAGCAGGCAGCACGGAGCGTTCGGGCGGCCCCCGTCCGGGTGGCCCCCGTCCCGCACCGCGTCCTGGTGCGCCTCGCCCCAACCCCGGCATGATGCCGGGCCGCACCTCGATCGGTCGCCCCGGTGACCGTCCTGCTCCCGGCGGTCGTCCGGGTGGTGGCGCCGGAGGCGCCGGCGGCGGTCGCGGTGGCTACGCCGGTCGTCCCGGCGGCGCCGGTGGCGGCCCCGGTGGCGGTGGCGCTCCTGGTGGTGGCGGCGGCTTCGCCGGTCGCCCCGGCGGCGGTGGCCGCGGTGGCGCCGGGCGTGGCAGCACGCAGGGTGCGTTCGGTCGCGCAGGAGGGCGCCCCGTCCGTGGGCGCAAGTCCAAGCGGGCGAAGCGCCAAGAGTTCGAGCAGATGCAGGCCCCCTCGCTGGGTGGCGTGCAGGTTCCCCGCGGGAACGGCTCGACCGTCGTGCGTCTGCGTCACGGCTCCTCGCTCAACGACTTCGCCGACAAGATCGACGCGAACCCCGCGAGCCTCGTGACGGTGCTGTTCCACCTCGGTGAGATGGCGACCGCCACGCAGTCCCTCGACGAGGACACGTTCGGCTCGCTCGCGGCGGAGCTCGGCTACGTCATCGAGATGGTCTCGGCCGAGGAGGAGGACCGCGAGCTGCTCGGGGCCTTCGACATCGACCTGGACGCCGAGCTCGAGGGCGAGAGCGACGACGAGCTCCAGGCTCGTCCGCCCGTCGTCACCGTCATGGGTCACGTCGACCACGGTAAGACGCGACTGCTCGACGCGATCCGTCAGACCGACGTCATCTCCGGCGAGGCCGGCGGCATCACGCAGCACATCGGTGCCTACCAGGTGCGTCACGAGCACGAGGGCGTCGAGCGTCCCATCACGTTCATCGACACCCCGGGTCACGAGGCGTTCACCGCCATGCGTGCCCGTGGTGCCCAGGTGACCGACATCGCGATCCTCGTGGTCGCGGCCGACGACGGCGTCATGCCCCAGACGGTCGAGGCCCTCAACCACGCGCAGTCGGCCGGCGTGCCGATCGTCGTCGCGGTGAACAAGGTGGACAAGGAGTCGGCGAACCCGGCCAAGATCCGCCAGCAGCTCACCGAGTACAACCTGGTGGCCGAGGAGTACGGCGGCGACACCATGTTCGTCGACGTCTCCGCGAAGCAGAACATGGGCATCGACGCGCTGCTCGAGGCCGTCCTCCTCACGGCGGACGCCTCGCTCGACCTGCGCGCCAACCCGGACAAGGACGCACGAGGCGTCGCCATCGAGGCGAACCTCGACAAGGGCCGCGGCGCCGTCGCGACCGTCCTGGTCCAGTCCGGCACGCTCCACGTCGGGGACGCGATCGTCGCGGGCACCGCCCACGGCCGTGTCCGTGCCATGTTCGACGAGCACGGCAACAACGTCACCGAGGCCGGGCCCGCCCGCCCTGTCATGGTGCTCGGACTCGCGTCCGTGCCCAGCGCCGGTGACACGTTCCTCGTGGCTCCTGACGAGCGCACCGCTCGTCAGATCGCCGAGAAGCGCGAGGCCGCCGAGCGCGCAGCCCTCCTGGCCAAGCGCCGCAAGCGCGTCAGCCTCGAGGACTTCGCCCAGGCGCTCGAGCAGGGCAAGGTCGAGACCCTCAACCTGGTCCTCAAGGGCGACGTCTCCGGTGCCGTCGAGGCACTCGAGGACGCGCTGCTGCAGATCGACGTCGGCGACGAGGTCCAGCTGCGCATCATCCACCGCGGCGTCGGTGCGATCACCCAGAACGACGTCAACCTGGCGACCGTGGACAACGCGATCATCATCGGGTTCAACGTCAAGTACGGCGAGCGCGTCGAGGCACTGGCGGAGCGCGAAGGCGTCGACGTCCGGTTCTACTCGATCATCTACCAGGCGATCGACGACGTCGAGGCTGCTCTCAAGGGCATGCTCAAGCCCGAGTACGAAGAGGCGCAGCTCGGCACCGCCGAGATCCGCGAGGTCTTCCGTTCCTCGAAGTTCGGGAACATCGCGGGTTCGATCGTCCGCTCCGGCGAGATCCGACGGAACTCCAAGGCGCGCGTCCTGCGTGGGGGAGCCGTCGTCGGCGACAACCTCACGGTCGAGTCGCTCAAGCGGTTCAAGGACGACGCCACGGAGGTCCGCGAGGGCTTCGAGTGCGGTATCGGCCTCGGGTCGTTCAACGACCTGCAGATCGGTGACACGATCGAGACGTTCGAGATGCGGGAGAAGCCGCGTAGCTGACGTACCTCTCCGCTGACGCCTACCCGTGAGGGGTGGCGGGTCTACCGCGGGCCTGGTGGCCCGTGCCAGACCCACCACGACCCGCCACCCCTCACGGTCGGGCGTCGGCGGAGCTGTTCGTCGGTGCACGTCGCCCGAAGGGGCCCGCCGGGGCTGACACCCCGGGGGCTCACCCTGATGAAAGGACTGGACCATGGTCGACAAGCCCAGGGCTCGGAAGCTCGCTGACCGCATCAAGGTCATCGTGGCCCAGATGCTCGACACCCGGATCAAGGACCCCCGGCTCGGGTTCGTGACCATCACCGACGTGCGCGTCACCGGTGACCTGCAGAGCGCCTCGGTGTTCTACACGGTCTACGGCGACGACGAGGAGCGGGCCGGGACCGCCGCGGCGCTCGAGAGCGCTAAGGGGATCATCCGGTCGGAGGTCGGGAAGCAGACCGGTATCCGCCTCACGCCGACGATCGACTTCCACCTGGACTCCGTGCCGGAGACCGCGGCGCACCTCGACGTCGCCCTCCACGAGGCCGCGCGTCGCGACGCCGAGCTCGCCGCGCTGCGCGAGAAGGCCACGTACGCCGGCGACGCCGACCCGTACAAGAAGCCCGCGGCCGACGACACGGACTCCGACGAGGTCGCACCCGCCTGACGTCGGCGGTGCACCGCGCCACGAGCGATCGGGCAGGTGCCGCACGACGAGAACCGCGCAACGGCCGGTCCCCGCTCGGGGACCGGGGGGGGCCGGGGCGGGCGCCCCGTCCGACCCGAGCACGCCGCGTGCCCGGCAGACAACGCCGGACGCAGCGCCCGACCCCCGAGGACCCCGATGACGCACGACCAGAAGCCGGTGCGCGAGCGCCGACCCACCGCCCCCGACGGCCTCGTGATCGTCGACAAGCCTCAGGGCCTCACGAGCCACGACGTGGTGAGCCGCCTGCGGCGCCTCGCCGGGACCCGCAAGGTGGGCCACGCCGGCACGCTCGACCCCATGGCGACGGGTGTCCTGGTCCTGGGGATCGGGCGCGCCACCAAGCTGCTCACCTACGTGGTGGGCGCGGACAAGGAGTACACCGCGACCATCCGGCTGGGCGCGGCCACGACCACGGACGACGCCGAGGGCGAGACCACCTCGCGCGCGGACGCCTCGGCCGTGACGCGCGAGGCGATCGACGCGGGAGTCGCGCTGCTGACCGGACCCATCGAGCAGGTGCCGAGCTCGGTGTCCGCGATCAAGGTCGACGGCAAGCGCGCGTACGCGCTCGTCCGCTCGGGGGAGCAGGTCGAGCTCAAGGCACGCCCCGTGACGATCTCGCGCTTCGACGTCCACGACGTGCGGCCCGTCCCTGCGGCCGGGCCCGACGACGCTCCCGCGCTCGACGTCGACGTCACGGTCGTGTGCTCGTCGGGCACGTACATCCGTGCCCTCGCGCGCGACCTGGGCGAGGACCTCGGCGTCGGGGGACACCTCACGGCCCTGCGCCGCACGCGCGTGGGCGGGTACGGGATCGACGGCGCCGCGACGCTCGAGGAGCTCGAGGCGCAGGTCGAGCGTGACGGCGTGCTCGCGACGCTCCCGCTCGCGGACGCCGCCCGCGCCACGTTCCCGGTGCGCGACCTGACCGCCGAGGAGCGCGACGCGCTGTCGTACGGCAAGTGGGTCGACCCGTCGCCGCAGGACGCGACGACGGCCGCGATCGGCGACGACGGGTCCCTCGTCGCGCTGCTCGAGAACGTCGTGCGCGAGGGCAAGCACAAGGCCAGACCCGTGATCGTGTTCGCCCCGGCGTGAGCCCGAGCCCGTCCGACGGGTGACCGCCCCCCGGTTCGATGGGGAACACCCGGGCGAGACGTGGCAACCTTGACCAGGCGCGCCGTGGGTGCGCGCCGTCGTCGGGCCTGGTGAGCGGGCCCGCCTCACACACATCTCGAGGAGTACGCGTGCACCTGTGGACGGACCTGGACCAGGTTCCGCCGGGATTCGGACCGTCGGTCGTGACGATCGGCAACTTCGACGGCGTCCACCGCGGCCATGCCGAGGTGCTCGGCCGCATCGTGTCGCTCGCCCGCGAGTCGGGTTCGCAGGCCGTCGCGGTCACGTTCCACCCGCACCCCGCGATGGTCCACCGGCCCGAGCAGGCGCCCGAGCTCCTGACCGGGATCGCGGACCGCATGGAGCTGCTGGAGGGCACGGGCCTCGACGCCGTGCTGCTCGTCGAGTACACGCTCGACTTCGCACGGCAGACGCCCGAGGAGTTCGTGCGGACCTACCTCGTCGACGGGCTCGGCGCGCAGACCGTCGTCGTGGGCCACGACGTGCGGTTCGGGCGCGACAACTCGGGCAACCTGGCGACCATGGTCGAGCTCGGCGGCACGTACGGCTTCGCGGTTCGGGCGATCGACGACGTCGGGACGGTCACGTCGGGCGACGGGGAGCCGGCGGTGCCCAGCGGGCGCTGGTCATCGACCGAGATCCGCGGCCTGCTCGAGGACGGCAAGGTCCGCGAGGCCGCCGCGCTGCTCGGCCGGCACCACCGCGTGCGCGGCGTCGTGATCCACGGCGACGCACGCGGGCGCGAGCTCGGGTTCCCCACGGCCAACCTGGGCGACATCACGGGCATGATCCCGGCCGACGGCGTGTACGCGGGCTGGCTGCGTCGTCCGCAGCTCCTCGCGGCGGACCCGGGCAACTGCGACGGCGTCCTGCCTGCGGCCATCTCGATCGGGACCAACCCGACGTTCGACGGCGTCGAGCGCCGCGTCGAGGCCTACGTCCTGGACCGCACCGACCTCGACCTGTACGACGAGGAGGTCGTCCTGGAGTTCGTCGAGCACCTGCGCCCCACGCTGCGCTTCGACGGCATCGACGCGCTCGTGAAGACCATGCACGACGACGTGGCGCGCGCACGTACGATCCTCGCGCCGGGCGTGGGCCCGGGGGCGTCCGACCCCGGGAGCGGTGCTGCTGGGTCCTCGTCGGACGCGGGGGAGTAGTCGTGTCGGTCAAGAGGCAGCCCGTCCTGGAGACCCGAGCCTTGCGCGTCGGGTACGCCGAGGCGCCCGTGTGCGCGCCCGTCGACCTGGCGGTCCGCCCGGGCGAGCTGTGGGCGATCATCGGGCCCAACGGCAGCGGCAAGTCGACGCTCCTGCGCGCGCTCCTGGGGGTGCTGGCGCCGCTCTCGGGCAAGGTGCTGGCGTTCGGCCGGGACGTGGACGAGCGCGAGCGCGACTTCCGCGCAAAGGTCGTCGGGATCCTCGACGACGACGCCTACTTCCCGGGACTCACGGCGCGCGAGCACCTGGTCCTGACCGCGCGCGGCCACGGGGTGGCGGGTGCGGGCGAGGTCGTCGACGAGCTGCTCGACCGCTTCGGTCTCGGCGAGCAGTCGGGCGCCATGCCGACCGAGCTGTCCTCGGGGCAGCGTCGACGCCTCCTGCTCGCAGCCGGGTTCGCCCGCCCGCGCGAAGTCCTGGTCCTCGACGAGCCCGAGCAGCGGCTCGACCCCGGCATGCGCGCCGACCTGGCCCGCATCCTCGTCGAGGAGGCCGGTCGCGGGGCCGCGGTGGTCTTCGCGACGCACGACCCCGACCTGGTCGAGCGCACCGGAGCCCGCGGGCTCCTGGTCGGCGACGACGAGTGTGTGCGCCTGGGGCACCAGGCGGCGCTCGAAGCGCTCGCCCAGGTCCGTTGAGGATCCGGCGATGAACGCGGCGCGCGGCAAGGGCAGGAAGCACCCGAGCGGGAAGCCGACGTCGGGCCACCGGGACGCGAAGCCCGCGTCGCACGACGGTGCGCACGGCGCTGCCCCGGGCGAGCCCTCGGGAGGCACGTCGCCCGAGCCCGCGCCGCCTACCCCGCCCCGGGCGCCCCTGCCGCTCCTGACGACCGACCCCGACGAGGAGTTCTCCGGCCGGGAGATCCGGCGCCTGACCGCGCGCGTCACGGCGTCGCGTGCAGACGCCGGTCCGGGCGAGCTGTTCGGCGACGTCGCGTACGTCGTGGTGTCGGTCGCGATCTCGGCGTTGTTCGTCGTGGGGGCCGCGAACGTGCTGCGCGAGACGCTCTTCGTCGAGCCCGCGGGCGGTCGGCCCCCGGTGCTGACCCCGGCCACGATCCAGGCCCTCGCCTCGGTCGCGCTCCTGGCCCTCATGACCGGCATGGCCGTGCGCCTCGGCCCCCTGGGGACGGGGAGCGCGGGGGTGCGGTGGTGGGTCCCGATGCCCGTCGACCGTCGAGGGCTGCTGACCCCGTCCTACTGGCGCGGGGTCGCGGTGGCGGTCCTTCTCGGAGCAGGCGGGTTCGCGATGATCGCGCTCGCGTCGGGCGGTGATCCCGGGGTGGCCGGTCGCAGCGCGGCCCTCGGCGCCGCAGCGGGCCTGCTGCTCGTGGGTGTCGCCGGGCTCATCCAGCCCCGGACCCGGGTCGCGGCTGCGGTCGCCCGGGCGAGCGACGTCCTGATCGCTGCGGTCCCGGTCGCCGGCGTCGTGCTCGTCGCCGCGGGCTGGTCCGACCTGCGCGAGCTGTCCGTCCCGGCGTGGGCGATCGGGGCGCTCGGCGTCGGCGCCCTGGCCCTCGCGGTCGTGTGGTGGCGGCGTCTCGAGGCGCTGGGGGCCCAGGTCCTGCGTGCGCAGAGTGCGGTCGCCGACCAGGCGGGCGGCGCGATCCTGTCGCTCGACACGCGCGAGTTCGGTCGGGCGCTGAGCCGGGCGGGGTCGACGCGCGGCGGCAGGAACCGCACGCTCGCACGCTTCGCGACCGTGCGCGGGCCGGTCACCGCGCTCGTCGCGGCAGACCTCACGCTCCTGCGCCGCAGCCCCTCGGCGCTCGCACAGCTCGTGGGCCTGACCGCGCTGGTGATCGTCGCCCAGCAGGTGCCTGCGTTCGAGGGCGGGTTCGGGCTGTTCGTGCTGCTCGTCGTCGCGGGCTTCCGCGGCGCCCAGCTCGGCGCGGAGGGCGCGCGCACCGCCGAGATGGTGCCCGCGCTCGACGCGATGATGCCGCTCTCCGCGCGCGACGCCCGGCTGGCGCGCACGGTCGTGCCCGCGCTGACCGCGCTCCTCGCCCTCGTCGTCGGGATCGTCCCGCTCGTGCTGAGCACGGGCGACCCGCTGTGGGTGGCGCTCATCGCGGTCGTCGCGGTGGGCATGGGGGCCGCAGCGGTCCGCTCCGCCTACCGCAAGCCGCCCAACTGGTCCGGCCCGCTCATGGCGACCCCCGCCGGCGCGCTGCCGACCGGAGCCATGTCGATGGTCTCGCAGGGGCCCGACGTCGCTGTGCTCGGCGCCATCCCGCTGGGCATCTGTCTCCTCGTGGGCGCGCCCACGCCGGCGCTCATCGTGTTCCAGGGGATCACGGTCTGGATCGCGCTCGCCGTGGCCTCGCACGTGCGGGCCACGGGGGCCAAGCCGCTGCTCGGCTGAGCGCGCCCGGATGCGCGCCAGGCGCGCTTGCCGGGGAATTGCAGAAGAGTCCTGGTTGGTTCTCGTGTCCTGCCACCACCGCTGACTGGATCTTCGCTGAGAGCCGGCTTGGGCCCGCCCGCAGGGGGTGTGGGTTTCGGTCTGTGCCGGTCATCGATGATGGGTGCGTGGCTTACGGAGCGGCGGCCAGTGGTCTCGTCGTCCTTCTCGCATATAGGTTCATGGGGCGCGCTTCAGGACTCGGCGTCGATGACCGGCGGTGGCAACTTCGACCGAATTGACCTCGAGCGGCCTCTCGTTCGTAGATGGCTATGCAAACGGAAGGCTAGGAAATGAACAGACGACGTGGGCCTCCTATGGTGCTGGCGGAGTAGGGATCGCAACCCTTGGAGTCGGTGCCGACGCAACGACGTCGCTTCGGTCAGTTGGCTCGGGACTGCCATATCCGAATTATGCAATGATCGAAGTTTCGGGGTGGGCGATTGGCAATGGGGTGGGTTCTGGATAGAGCTGTAACGATGGCCAAATAGCACACAGGGAATATTGGAAGGTGGTTAGATGAGGGGCCGTGATCACTACGCTGTGGCGCACTTGCGTGCGGCAAGGACGCGCAGGGTCGGTGCTGTAGTCGCGTTTGCGATGTCGATTATTGTGGCCGCAATGGGGGCCCTCTCTGGAGAGTGGGGAGTTGTTGTTCTCGCCCTGTGGGGCGGAGTGCCGGGAGGGCTCGTGACTTTCCATGGCGCGGTTCGACGCTGGCCAAAGCTGCGGGGGGAGAGCGGGGGTAGGGGAGTCGCGCGCCTCCGCTATGGAGCACTCCTTTGTGGTTCGCTGATCCTTGCTACCGCTGGTGGGATGATCTGGGGGCATCTCTTCGCGGCGGCTCTTGGTGTTTGCGTGTGGGGGATGGAGTTTCTCCTGGGGAGAGAACTGGCCTCTAATGCTGGAGGCGTGGATCGTGATTGACCTGCCTGTACCAGCCCCACGTGGAGCTGCCCCAGCGGAGCGCCATGGCCTTGCCAGTGTTGTCGGTCCAGGACGCCATCACACGGTACGGATCGTTCACCCCACGGACGGCGTTGCTCGCGCGGCAGAGCACTTCCTGAGAGATCCGCGGCAGCGACTCCTTCGGGCGGGTAGAACGCGATCGGGGTGCGACGGGCGCTCCCGCCGGCCGGACGACCGGTCAGCGCCGTCGGTACCGAGATCGAGATCGCTGCAGACGACCTCGAGTGCCATCCGACCGGCATCTAGAAGAGCCGCGAGCGTCGACGCGAACTGAGTAGAGTTCCGCGTGCACGCGTGGTGCGTCGGTGGGTTGAGACCGCCGGGCATCCGTCTTGCCGGGCAGGCTCGACAGCACGATCCGAGTCGACGTCCCGGATGCGGCGTGACGGGTACCGGGTTCATCCAGGTGATCGTGGCTGACGTGGACTCGATCTCTGGGCAGCAGAGACCGGACGGTGGCATCAGGTGAGGGGACGATGAGGTTGCGCGGTATCGAGCGGTGAATATCGACGAGCTAGGGCAGAGAGCCATTCGTCAGGCGGAGAAGACTCGCAAGGTCGCCATAGTGGGTAACTTTGTGCTCTCGTTGACGATGGTGACCATAGGGTTCGCGAGCGGCGAGTGGGGGGTTGCCGCGATGGGACTGTGGGGAGGTGCTCCGGTGGGGGTGGCATCACTCAGGCTCGCGGTCTTGCGCTGGCCGAAGCTCGGAGCGGAAAGCAAGGGTCGGAGAGTCGGTCTGTATGTGTTGGCGTTGCTCTCTTCCTTGGCTCTCGTCACGCTCGTCGGCGCGCAGCTGAGCTACGCAGCCATGGCGGTTCTCAGCCCGTTCGTCTGGGGGTTCGAGTTCCTGCTCGGGCGTGACCTGGCAGTGAGGGAACTCGGCAGGGTCAAGGAGCCGGCAATCAGCAGGATCGCCTAGGGGCGCGCGCAACGGGTTGACGGAACGCGGGCGGCAGGGGCCTCGCTCTGCACCCTTGTTTCGTGTTCCGGCTGCACGCCCAACGATCGTGCGGCGCGGGGCTGCCCTCCTCAGGCCCGCGCCACCGCAGCCTCGCCCGCCCCCACGAGCCGCCCGTCCGCCAGGTGCACGCGTGCGTCGACCGAGTCGAGGGTCGCCTCGTCGTGGGTCACGACGATGGTCGCGGCGCCGGTCTCGCGGGTCAGGCGCGTGACGAGCTCGATGATCTGGACGCCGCGCGCGTGGTCGAGTGCCGACGTGGGCTCGTCGACGAGCAGGACCTCGGGGTGGTTCATGAGGGCCCGGGCGATCGCGACGCGCTGACGCTGACCGCCCGAGAGCTGGCCGGGCCGCTTGGCGGCCACGTCGCGGAGCCCGACGGCGTCGAGCAGCTCGAGCGCCCGGTCGCGGTGCGTCGAGGGCCGCTCGCCGCGCAGGTGGCTCATGAGCTCGAGGTTCTCGAGCGCCGTGAGCGACGCGATGAGCTGCGGCTGCTGGAACACGATCCCGATCCGGTCGCGCCGCAGGCGCGCCGCGTCCGCGGACACGGCCGAACCTGCCGTCGGACCGCCGTCGGCGGGGGCGTTGACGACGTCGTCGCCGATACGCACCTCTCCGGACGTCGGGGTCGTGAGGGTCGCCGCGACCGCGAGGAGCGAGGACTTGCCCGAGCCCGACGGGCCGAGCACCGCGGTCGTGGTCCCGGCGGGGACGGTCAGGGAGACGTCGTCCACAGCGGTGACGGTCGACTCGCCGTCGGGGTAGACGAGCGTGACGTGGTCGAGGGTGAGGTCCATGGTGTGCCTTTCAGGAGTGAGAGCGATGGGGGCGTGGGCCGCGACCGGTCGGCGCGACGCAACGGCCAGGAGCGGGGAGCGCCTCAGCGGGCCGCGAGCGCCGCGTGCGGGTCGATGCGCGTGATCCGGATGATCGCCGCGACGGCGCCGACCGTCCCGAGGACCACGAGGATGAGCGCGGGCAGGAGCGTCGTGGCGGGGGAGACGACGACGGGCATGACCTGGGCGGCGAGCGCCCCGGCCCCGGCGGCGAGCGCGGTCCCGACACCGACGCCGAGCACGAGCAGGACGAGCGCCTGGCCGATCGCGTCGCGCAGCAGGTAGGAGGTCGAGGCGCCGAGCGCCTTGAGCACCGCGATGTCGCCGGCCCGGTTGATGGTCCAGACCGTGAAGAACGCGCCCACGACGAGGGCCGAGATCGCGAGCAGGAAGCCCTGCATCATGGTGAGCGACATGTTCTCGGCCGAGAACGAGCTGACGGCGGCGCGCGCCCCCATGGGCGTGAGGGTCGCGGTGCCGGTCTCGTCCGCCGCCGCGGCGAGCGCGGAGTCGCTCGGGTCCCCGGTGATCGCGACGACGGTCGCGACCTCGTCACCGGACGCTCCGCCGCCTCGTGCGCCGACGGTCTGCCAGTCCGACAGGTCCATCCAGACGACCGGCGTGTGCGAGAAGTCGGCCTGGGCGTCGAGCACGCCCGCGACGGTCAGGGTCAGGGAGCCCAGCGCGACCTCGTCGCCCTCCTGCGCGCCCAGGTCGTCGGCCGCGCCGCTCGACAGCAGCACGGTCCCGGGGGCGGCCTCGGCGTCGTCTGGCACGAGCCCTGAGCCCGTGCGCGAGCCGAACGCGGTGACGGCCGCGGTGGTGCCGGCCTCGCCGTCCGCACCCGCGGTGACCGACGCGCGCGTCGTGGCGATGCCCAGGGGCTCGGCCGCGTCGACGCCGTCGACCGCGGCGAACGCGTCCCACTGCGTGGCGTCGACCTGGGACTCGGTGAACGACGGCTTGGCGTCACCGGTCACGGTGAACGCGAGGCTGTCGACCGGGAGGTCGGTGACGCCCGACGTGCTCGCGCGGGCCAGGCCCGCGGTCAGCGACGCGAGGAACCCGACGAGGAACGTGATGAGGACGATGACGGTGGACATGAGGACGAAGCGTCCCCGGGCGAAGCGCAGGTCGCGCAGCGCGACGAACATCAAGAGCCTCCGGTGGTTGGCGTGGAATCGTTCTGCGTCCAGCCTCCCGCCAGAGCGCGCTGCGCGGATCGGGCCCATGGATGCTCCTGCCGGGCCGGGAGGCGGGGCCTAGGATCAACCTTTCGATGGATCGCCCGCGGCACGTCGCGCCCGCCGCGTGGCTAGGGTGGCGATGTGAAGCCTCGCGCCGTGATCTCCGCAGCCCTCGGGCTCCAGATCGCGCTCGACGTGCTCCTGGTGGCCCTCGTGGGCCTCGCCGTCGGCTCCCGCTGGGCCGAGGCCCTGAGCACCGGGGGACTGGACGCCGGGGCGTGGGGCGCGCTCGCGTGCGGCCTGGTGCTCCTGGCCGTCTACGGCGTGGGGCGCTCGCGGATCAACGTGCGCGACACCGCGGTCGACGCCCCGCGCGGCGCCTGGTGGCCCGTGGGGGCGTGGGTCGCGGCCCTCGTCGTGGGGTGGGCGCTCCTTCTCCTCCTGACGCCGGTCGCGCTGTGGATCGCGTTCCCGCTCATGTTCCTCGAGATGCACGTGCTCGGGCCGCGCCGGGGGACCGTGGCCGTGGCCGCGACGACCGCGTGCGCGATCGGCGGCGCGATCCTGGGCGGGCAGCAGCTCGTGGGCTCGATCCTCGGCCCGACGTTCGGCGGCCTCGTCGCGATCGCCGTCGTCCTGGGGTTCGAGACGATCGTGCGCGAGTCGCAGGGGCGCCAGGAGCTCATCGACGACCTGGTCCGCACGCGCGCAGACCTCGCGGCCTCCGAGCGCGAGGCCGCGGTCGCGACCGAGCGCGAGCGCCTCGCGCGCGAGATCCACGACACGCTCGCGCAGGGCTTCTCGTCGATCGAGCTGCTGCTGCGAGCGGCGGACACCGCGCTCGAGGAGGTCGAGGCACCGGGCGCGTTCGCCGAGGGCGCCCCCGGCCCGACGGCGGCACGCACCGCGCGCGCCTACGTCACCCGGTCGCGGCTCGCCGCGCAGCAGAACCTCGCCGAGGCGCGGCGCTTCGTCCGCGACCTGGCACCGGCCGACCTGGAGTCGGCCACGCTCGTCGGCGCGCTCGAACGCGTCGCCGAGCGCACGGCCCTGGCCGCCGCCGACGACCTGCGCGTGACGGTCGACGTCTCCGGGCAGCCCCGTCCGCTGCCCGTGCCGGTGGAGACCGCACTGCTGCGGATCGCGCAGTCGGCGCTCGCCAACGTCGTGCAGCACGCGGGAGCCTCGCGCGCCGCCGTCACGCTCAGCTTCCTCGGGGACGCCGTCGCGCTCGACGTCGTGGACGACGGGCGAGGGTTCGACCCGCTCGCGCTCCCCGCACCGCACCCGGCCGCCGACGGCGGCTCCGCCGTCGGGCCGCAGGACGGCCCCGGGGGGACGGACGTCCCCGCGCGCGGCGAGCGCCGCGGCTTCGGTCTCACCGCGATGCGCTCGCGCGTCGCCGAGCTCGGGGGGACGTTCTCGATCGAGTCCTCGCCGGGTGAGGGGACCGCCCTCGCGGTCCATCTCCCGCTCGACCCCCAGGAGGCCTGGTGACCATCCGCGTCGTGCTGACCGACGACCACCCCGTGGTCCGTGCGGGGCTGCGTGCCGTCGTCGACGCCGAGGACGACATGGAGGTCGTCGACGAGCTGGCCACGGCCGAGGAGCTCGTGCGCCGGGTCGGGGCCGGGCTCGAGGCCGACGTCGTGCTGCTCGACCTGCGCTTCGGCGAGGGCCGCATGGGCGGCGCCGAGGCCGCGCGCGAGGTCGTGCGCCTGGGCGGGCCGCCCGTCCTGATCCTCACGACCTACGACTCCGACCAGGAGATCCTCGCCGCGATCGAGGCCGGCGCGACGGGCTACCTGCTCAAGGACGCCCCGACCGACGAGCTGACCGCCGCGATCCGCGCCGCGGCGGGCGGGCAGGTCGCGCTCGGGCCCAGCGTCCAGCGGCGCCTGCTCGGCCGCATGCGGGCACCGGGCGTCTCGCTCACGCTGCGCGAGCTCGAGGTCCTGGGGCTCGTGGCGCAGGGCTGCTCGAACGACGACGTCGCGCGCCGGCTGTTCCTGTCGAAGGCGACCGTGAAGTCGCACCTGGTCCACGTGTACGAGAAGCTCGGCGTGGACTCGCGCACGGCCGCGGTCGCCGAGGCCAGGCGGCAGGGGCTGCTGGGGGAGTGAGGTCGCACGCCCAGGCAGCGTCGTCGTACGCTCGTCGAGGGGACCGGGCTCGCCGTCCCGCGAGGTCAGGCCGGGGGTCCGGGCAACCCTGCTAGACTATGGGCGCCGTCAGAACGGCCGCGGAGGCTGGTCAAGCCTGCCGAAGAGCCCAGGGATGAAGCCCTGGAGCGCCGCGCAACGAACACCACAAGGAGAGCCGTGCCCCTCGACACTGCCACCAAGCAGCGCATCATGACCGAGTACGCCACGAGCGAGGGCGACACCGGTTCGCCCGAGGTCCAGATCGCGATGCTGACGCAGCGCATCAAGGACCTCACCGAGCACCTCAAGGAGCACAAGCACGACCACCACAGCCGTCGTGGCCTGCTGCTCCTCGTCGGCCAGCGTCGCCGTCTCCTCGGCTACCTGCAGAAGGTCGACATCAACCGCTACCGCAGCCTCATCGAGCGCCTCGGCCTGCGTCGCTGACACCCCCTGACTCAGCCCGGTCCCGGACGGGACCGGGCTGGTCCGGTGTGAAGTACCCGTAAGAAACCCACGCCGCCAGCCTTTCGTTCGGTCCTCGGTAGTGGCTCCCGGAACCCGCCTCGAGCGGGAAGACCGTGGGCCTCGATCGAAGACCGCCGAGCGTCGAGTGGATGCACCCTCGACAGGCACCGAAGGCGGCACTTCGAGAGTGAGGAGGGCACCCGTGGAGGGTCCCGAGATCGAATTCACCGAAGCAACGATCGACAACGGTCGCTTCGGAACCCGTACCGTCCGGTTCGAGACCGGACGCCTCGCACGTCAGGCCGGTGGCGCAGCCGCCGCCTACCTGGACGGCGAGACCATGCTGCTGTCGACCACGACGGCCGGCAAGCACCCCAAGGACCACTTCGACTTCTTCCCCCTGACGGTGGACGTCGAGGAGCGGCAGTACGCCGCCGGCAAGATCCCCGGTTCGTTCTTCCGTCGTGAGGGCCGCCCCTCGACCGAGGCGATCCTGGCCTGCCGTCTGATCGACCGCCCGCTGCGCCCCCTGTTCGTCAAGGGCCTGCGCAACGAGGTCCAGGTCGTCATCACCGTGCTCGCGATCCACCCGGACGACGCGTACGACACCCTGGCCATCAACGCCGCGTCGATCTCGACGCAGCTGTCCGGCCTGCCGTTCTCCGGCCCGATCGGCGCCGTCCGCGTCGCACTGATCGACGGCCAGTGGGTCGCGTTCCCCAAGTACTCCGACAAGGAGCGCGCCGTCTTCGACATGGTCGTGGCGGGGCGTGTCGTGGGTGACGACGTCGCGATCACCATGGTCGAGGCAGAGGCCACCGAGGGTTCCTGGAACCTCATCAAGAACGAGGGCGTCGGCGCCCCGACCGAAGAGGTCGTCGCCGAGGGCCTCGAGGCCGCCAAGCCCTTCATCCGCGTGCTCGTCGAGGCCCAGCAGGAGCTCGCGGCCAAGGCCGCCAAGCCCGTGCAGGACTTCCCGACGTTCCCGGACTACCAGGACGACGTCTACGCCGCGGTCGAGGCCGCAGCGACGGCCCGCCTGGGCGAGGCCCTGAGCATCGCCGACAAGCAGGACCGCGAGAACCGTCTCGACGAGATCAAGGCCGAGATCCAGGCCGAGCTCGCCGAGGACTTCGCGGGCCGCGAGAAGGAGATCTCCGCCGCGTACCGCTCGGTGCAGAAGAAGCTCATCCGTGCGCGCATCCTCACGGACGGCTTCCGCATCGACGGCCGCGGGCTCGCGGACATCCGCACCCTGTCGGCCGAGGTCGAGGTCCTGCCCCGCGTCCACGGCTCGGCGATCTTCGAGCGCGGCGAGACCCAGATCCTGGGTGTCACCACGCTCAACATGCTCCGCATGGAGCAGCAGCTCGACACGCTCTCCCCGGAGACGCGCAAGCGCTACATGCACAACTACAACTTCCCGCCCTACTCGACCGGCGAGACCGGCCGCGTGGGCAGCCCCAAGCGTCGCGAGATCGGGCACGGCGCCCTCGCCGAGCGCGCGATCGTGCCGGTGCTGCCGAGCCGCGAGGAGTTCCCCTACGCGATCCGTCAGGTCTCCGAGGCCCTCGGGTCCAACGGCTCGACCTCGATGGGCTCCGTGTGCGCCTCGACGCTCTCGCTCCTCAACGCCGGTGTGCCGCTGCGCGCAGCGGTCGCGGGCATCGCGATGGGCCTCGTCTCCGACACCGTCGATGGTGAGACGCGCTACGCAGCGCTGACCGACATCCTGGGTGCCGAGGACGCGTTCGGCGACATGGACTTCAAGGTCGCCGGTACGCGCGAGTTCATCACGGCCATCCAGCTCGACACCAAGCTCGACGGCATCCCCGCGTCGGTCCTGGCCGGTGCGCTGACCCAGGCCCGCGACGCGCGCCTGACCATCCTCGACGTCCTCAACGAGGCCATCGACGTGCCCGACGAGATGAGCCCCAACGCTCCTCGCGTCATCGCCGTCAAGGTCCCCGTGGACAAGATCGGCGAGGTCATCGGCCCCAAGGGCAAGATGATCAACCAGATCCAGGAGGAGACGGGCGCGGACATCTCCATCGAGGACGACGGCACCGTGTACATCGGTGCCACCGACGGCCCCTCCGCAGAGGCCGCCCGCGCGGCGATCAACGCGATCGCCAACCCGCACGTCCCCGAGATCGGCGAGCGCTTCGTCGGCACGGTCGTCAAGACCACGTCGTTCGGCGCCTTCGTCTCGCTGTCCCCGGGCAAGGACGGTCTGCTGCACATCAGCCAGATCCGCAAGCTCGTCGGTGGCAAGCGTGTCGAGAACGTCGAGGACGTCCTGTCGATCGGCCAGAAGGTCCAGGTCGAGATCGGCGAGATCGACCCGCGCGGCAAGCTGTCGCTGCACGCGGTCGTCGAGGGCTCGGACGACGCCCCCGCGGATGCCGAGGCACCTGCCGGGGACGACGCCTGACGTGCCCTGGAACCTTCCGCTCGTCCCCTCGGGTTCGCCCGAGGGTGAGCTGACCGCCGGGCAGGACGGTGCGACGATCCGTCGCTCCGTCCTGCCCGGCGGGGTTCGGGTCCTCACCGAGTCGATGCCGGGCCTGCGCTCGGCGACCGTCGGAGCGTGGGTCGGCGTCGGCTCGCGCGACGAGACCGACGGCCACTTCGGCTCCACGCACTTCCTGGAGCACCTGCTCTTCAAGGGAACTGCCCGCCGGTCCGCGATGGACATCGCCGAGGCGTTCGACGCCGTCGGCGGTGAGGCCAACGCCGCGACCGGCAAGGAGCACACCTGCTACTACGCACGCGTGCTCGACTCCGACCTGCCCATGGCGGTCGACGTCATCACCGACATGGTGACGTCTGCGCGCCTCGACGAGGACGAGCTCGAGACCGAGCGCGGCGTGATCCTCGAAGAGCTCGCGATGAACGACGACGACCCGTCGGACGTCGTGCACGAGGAGTTCGCGCAGGCCGTCCTGGCCGGGCACCCCCTGGGGCGCCCGATCGGCGGCACGCCCGACACCATCAACGCCGTGCCGCGCAGCGCCGTCTGGGAGCACTACCAGTGGCACTACCGTCCGGAGACGCTCGTCGTCGCCGCGGCCGGTGGGGTCGACCACGACACGCTGTGCGAGCAGGTCGCGACCGCGCTCACCACCGGCGGCTGGGACCTCGACCCTGCGGGGACCCCGCGCGCCCGCCGCGACAGCGCGGACGTGCAGGGCGTCGGGATCGAGGGCGTCGAGCTCACGATCCGCCGCACCGTCGAGCAGGCCAACGTCATCATCGGTGGCACGGGCCTGTCCGCGACGGACGACCGCCGGTTCGTGCTCTCGGTGCTCAGCGCCGCCCTCGGCGGTGGCATGAGCTCGCGGCTCTTCCAGGAGATCCGGGAGAAGCGCGGGCTGGCGTACTCGACGTACTCGTTCGCGTCGGGCCACGGCGGGATCGGGACGTTCGGCCTGTACGCGGGCTGCGCGCCCTCGAAGGTCGACCAGGTCACCGAGCTCATGACGTCCGAGCTCGAGAAGCTCGCCGAGTCGGGCATCACGCAGGCCGAGCTCGACCGGAGCATCGGTCAGCTCTCCGGCGGACTGGTGCTGGGCCTGGAGGACTCGGGCTCGCGCATGAGCCGCCTGGGCAAGTCCGAGCTCGTGTTCGGGGAGCTGCTGAGCGTCGCGGAGTCGCTCGAGCGGATCCGTTCGGTGACGTCCGACGACGTGCGCAAGCTCGCGGAGGAGCTCGCCTCGCGTCCGCGCTCGACCGTGCGCGTGGGCCCTTTCGGGGACTGAGTCTCACAGCGTGAACGAGGAGGGCCGGTGCGCATCACGCGCACCGGCCCTCCTCGCGTTGCGGCTAGGGTTGTCGGGTGACCTCGAACGACGTGACCCCTGCCCAGAACGCCCCCCAGCCGTCCCACGAGCCCGCCGCCGCGACACCGATCAAGGTCGCCGTCCTGGGGGCCGCCGGGCGCATGGGCGCCACGGTGTGCGCTGCGGTCGAGGCCGCCCCGGACATGGAGCTGGTCGCTCGGATCGACGCGGGGGACGACCTGGCGCAGGTCGCCGCCGCGGGCGCCCAGGTCGCGGTCGACTTCACGGTGCCTGCGGTCACCGAGGACAACGTGCACGCGCTGATCGACCTCGGCGTCCACGCGGTCGTGGGCACCACGGGCTGGACGGACGTGAGCCGCGGGCGCCTCGTCGCACACCTGGGCCGCAAGGCGGCCGAGGGCACGAGCGTGGGGGTGCTGATCGCCCCCAACTTCGGCCTGTCCGCCGTCCTGGCCATGACGTTCGCGGCCAAGGCCGCGCGCTACTTCGAGTCGGCCGAGGTCATCGAGCTCCACCACCCGAACAAGGTCGACGCGCCCAGCGGCACGGCCACGCACACGGCCCACGCGATCGCCCGTTCGCGCGCGGAGGCCGGGCTCGGTGCTAGCCCCGACTCGACCGAGTCGGGCTGGGAGGCGCGCGGCGCCGACGTCGACGGGGTCCGTGTGCACGCGGTGCGCCTGCGCGGTCTGGTCGCGCACGAGGAGATCCTCTTCGGCAACGAGGGCGAGCAGCTGATCATCCGCCAGGACTCGTTCGACCGCGTCTCGTTCATGCCCGGCGTCCTGCTCGGCATCCGCGAGGTCGTCTCGCGCCCGGGCCTGACCGTGGGCCTCGAGAACGTCCTGGACCTCTCGTGAGGAACCGCAAGGGCCTGATCGGGGCAGTGGTCGTCACGGCCCTGCTCGCGATCTACGTGTGGGCGATCCTGGGCCGCGCCGGGGGGCTCGTGGGCACGGGCGAGCCCATCGGAATCGCGATCGGGATCGGCGTCCTGCTCATCCCGCTGCTCGTGATCGGTCTGATCGCCTGGGAGTTCCGGCTCGCGTTCACCGTCCAGAAGATGGCCGACACGCTGGCCGCGGCCGACGAGCTGCCCGTCGACGACCTGCCGCGGTCTCCGGGCGGACGCATCGACCGCGCCGCGGCGGACGCCGCGTTCGGGGAGCACCGCGCCCGCGCCGAGGAGCACCCCGACGACTGGCGCTCGTGGTACCACGTGGCGTTCGCGTACGACGCGTCGGGGGACCGCAAGCGTGCCCGCGCCATGCTGCGCAAGGCGGCGGGCCTGTACCGCGCCGAGCGCAAGGCGTCCCGCTAGCGCGTGTCTCCCAAGTGGCGAGCGCCCAGCAGAGGGGCTAGGAGTCTGCCCCACCCTGGACACGTGGGTAGCGATTCAGCCAAGGGGCCGTGGGTTGCGGCGCTCCCGAAAGGCGAACCCAGCAAGGTCTCCTTGGGTCGCCTGGTCCAAGCGGACGGCGGGCGCGACGACGCAGAGAACGAGTACTACGAGCGGGCGGCAGATCCGTCGGCAGACCGCATCGAAACCGCTCAACGGCGATTCAGAGCGCAGTTCCGGCGCCGTCAACGCCACCGAGAGGCACGAGCGCGGAGAGACGAGATCCAGAGCTACGTCTAGGCGTGTCTCTAGCCGCTGAGCCGCTGAGCGATCATGCGGTCGGCGCCACGATCCGGGGCAGGTGCTGCTCGATGATGCTGGCTGCTGCATCGTCCACGGCGAGCTCGACCAGTCTGGGCAGTTCGAGCACCGCTGCTGCGTCAGGTGTCAACTCGAGCGCGAGGACGTCGTCCTGCATGGTGAACCGAACGAGGCCGCCGTAGCGCACGGCGGCGCCACCACGCACGATGGCGTAGGTGTCCTGGCCAAGGGCCACGTCCTGCGGGTTGTGGGACAACGAGCGTTGAAACTCGATCGTGTCTCCCGACTCGATGTCCAGCAGCACGATCGCCTCGTAGCTGTCCTCGATGCTGCGCGAAGAGCTCGCCGTGATCACAGCCGAAGTCTGCCCCACCGAGAGACCATGGATGCGCGGTCACCTGACCTGAGAGACACGCCCTAGCACGAGGCGCTCCTCAGATCGAGGCGCTCCACCGGTGCTCGACGACGTCGCGCACCCCCGTGGCCAGCGTGCGGGTGCGGTGGTCGGGTCCCAGGCCCGCTCCTCCGAGGAACTGCTCGCGCGCGGAGTCGCCGTCGAGGATCCACGCCACGACCTCTTCCGAACCGTCCTGACGCAACCGGTCGACGGCTGCGGACAGGAGCCGCGACCCGTGCCCGGACCGCTGGTGGGACGGCTGTACCTCGAGCGCGACGAGCTGGCCCGGGGACACGGCCGCGAAGCCGACGATCCGGTCCGCGGCGAGGGCCACGAGCACCGCGAAGCCCGGCCCGGGCGGGGAAGAGACCGCCCCGGCCCACTGCTCCTGCATCCGGGGGACGTCGAGCGCGTCGATCACCGCCGCGCCCAGCACGTCGCCGTGCGCGGACCTCCAGGACTCGATCTGGATCGCGGTGACCGCGACCTCGTCGCCGGGGACCGCCGGTCGGACCGAGACGTCTGCCGCCTCGCTGAAGAGAGCCATTCGCCAGACCCTACCGGAGCGGCGTGCCCGGCCGTCGCGAGCGGCCGGGCGGGCACCCCGGTGGGCCGCCGGCGCGTCGACCGAGGACCTTGCCGTCAGGGGAACCCGAGAGCCCGCAGCCCCGCCGCGGTCGCGGCCGCGAGCACGACGACGAGCAGGAACGGGGCACGCAGCGCGAGCGCGACGGCTGCGACGCCGAGCGCCGGCAGCCGGGCGTCGATCGCGATGCCCTGCCCGTCCCCGACGGTCTGGACCGCGACGAGCGCTGCGAGCAGGGACGCCGTGACCAGTGCCGCGGTGCGCGAGACGCGGTCGGACGCGAGCCAGTGCTCGGGGATGAGGTGCCCGGCGAGCTTGAGGCCCAGGCACACGAGGGACGCAGCGACCACGGTGGCCCACAGGGCGGCGTCGGACATCAGGGCTCCTCGGGACGGTCGGTCGCTGCGGGCAGGTCGCCTGGGCCGCCCGGCTCATCCGGATCACCGGGGTCGGGCGAGCCGGGCGACGCCTCGCCGGCACGGTCCTGCGGGGCGCTCGCTGCGCCGTCGGGCACGTACTCCGTGACCGTGACGGGCTGCCTGGGCTGCCGGGCGACCTGGCCGACCACGATCGCGACGGCCCCCGCCGCCAGGACGGGGACGCCCGGCGGGACGAACGGGAGCAGCACGACCGCGACGACCACGGCCAGGGCCGCGGTGAGCTGCATGACGCGGCTCGCGAGCCGCGGCCACACGAGCGCGAGGAACGCGGCCCCGGCGGCGGCGTCGAGGCCCCATGCCTTGGGGTCGCCCATGGCGTCGCCTGCGAGCGCCCCGATCAGCGTGAGCAGGTTCCAGACGACGAAGATGCCGATCCCTGTCCACCAGAACCCTGCACGGAACGCGGCGCGGCTCTTCTGGGCCGTGGCGACCGCGGTCGACTCGTCGATCGTCAGGTGGGCCGCGAGCACGCGCCGCCAGCCGTGGAGCGCGAGCAGCGGCGAGAGCTGGGCGCCGTAGAGGGTGTTGCGCAGGCCGAGCAGCCCGGCCGTCGTGATCGCCGCTGCGGACGTGCCGCCCGAGGCGACGACGCCGATGAGCGCGAACTGCGAGCCGCCCGAGAACAGGAGCAGGCTGAGCACCATGGTCTGCGCGAGGTTCAGCCCCGCGACGACCGCGAGCGCCCCGAACGAGACGCCGTAGAGCCCGGTGGCGATCGAGACGGACACGGCCTGCCGGACAGCGGCGCGAACCTCGAGGCGGTCCTCGTCCCCGACGGGGCGCGCAGCCCACGACGACCGACCGGAGCCGTCGCCGGACGAGGCAGCGTCCGGGGAGGGCTCCGGGGTGGTCGTCATCGTCCGCTCCAGGTCAGGGGTCGGGTCGGGGTCAGTGCGCGGGCGCGAGCTGGCGGTCGGGTTCGGCCTCGCCGGCTGAGACCGCGTTGGCAGCCCGCTGGTGCGCCGTGAGCGACATCCGGTCGATGAGCGCCAGCGCCAGGGCGCTCACGACGAACGCGAGGTGGATGACGACCTGCCAGAGCATCTGCTGCTCGGGGATACGGGCGCTGTCGATGAACGTGCGCAGCAGGTGGATCGACGAGATCCCGATGATCGACATCGCGAGCTTGGTCTTGAGCACGTTCGCGTTGACGTGGCTCAACCACTCCGGCTGGTCGGGGTGCTCGTCGAGGTGGATGCGTGAGACGAACGTCTCGTAGCCGCCGACGATCACCATGATGAGGAGGTTGGAGATCATGACGACGTCGACGAGCCCCAGGACGTAGAGCATGGTGTCGGCCTCGGTGAGGCCGTGGCCGGAGAAGGCGCCCTCCGTGAGGTGCCAGAGCTCCTTCATGAACTGCCAGACGTAGACGACCTGGGCGACGATGAGACCCAGGTACAGAGGGACCTGGAGCCAGCGGGACGCGAAGATGAAGTAGCCGAGCGAGATGGTGGCGGGGTGCTGCTTGCCGGTCAGTGCGGGGTGGTTCGGGGTGGTCGAGGCCACGTGCGGTACTCCGGTGGGGGTGCGAGGTCGGCCCGGGCGCGAGCCCGGTCGGTCTGTCGCGTTTTACGGTACCAATTCCTCACCCGCCCGATGACCGGGGAACGAGGGGCTCAGAGCGCGACGTACACGGTCTCGAGGTACTCCTCGAGCCCGGCCTCGCCGCCCTCGCGGCCGAGTCCGGACTGCTTCATGCCGCCGAACGGTGCGCTCGCGTCGGACACGAGCCCCCGGTTGATGCCGATCATCCCGGCGTCGACCTCCTCCCCGACGCGCATCGCGCGCGCCAGGTCGCGCGTGTACGCGTAGGCCGCGAGGCCGTACTCGGTGTCGTTCGCGAGCGCGATGCCCTCGTCGTCGTCGGCGAACGCGACGATCGGTGCGACCGGGCCGAAGATCTCCTCGGTCACCGCACGCGAGCCGGCGTCGACCCCGGTCAGGACCGTGGGGGAGTAGAAGTACCCGGGTGAGCGGGGCCGGTCCCCGCCCGTGAGCACCTGTGCGCCCTCGTCGGACGCGACCGACACCAGCTCGTCGACCTTGTCGACCGCCTTGGCCTCGATGAGCGGGCCCACCTGCACGCCCTCCTCGCTGCCCGGCCCCACGCGCAGCTCCGCGAAGGCCCGGGCGAGGCGCTGACCGAAGTCGCGCGCGACGGCGTCGTGCACCAGGAAGCGGTTGGCCGCCACACAGCTCTGGCCCGTGTTGCGGAGCTTGGCGACCAGCGCGCCCTCGACCGCGGCGTCGAGGTCGGCGTCCGCGAAGACGAGGAACGGCGCGTTGCCGCCGAGCTCCATCGAGGTCCGCAGGACCTGGTCCGCCGCGCCCTTGAGGAGGGTGCGGCCCACGCCCGTGGACCCCGTGAAGGACAGCTTGCGCAGGCGGGGGTCCGCGAGCAGCGGAGTGGTCACCTCCGAGGCCGACGACGTCGGGACGACGTTGACCGCACCCGTCGGCAGGCCGCGGTCCTCGAGGTGCCCGCGGATGATCTCCGCGACCAGGGACGTCGTGAGCGGCGTCAGGTGCGCGGGCTTGATCACGACCGTGCAGCCCGCGGCGAGCGCCGGACCGATCTTGCGCGTCGCCATGGCGATGGGGAAGTTCCACGGCGTGATGAGCAGCGCCGGGCCCACCGGGCGACGTGAGACGAGCTGCCTGTTCGCCCCGCTCGGGGCGGTGCGGACCAGGCCGTCGGTGCGCACCGCCTGCTCGGCGTACCACCGCAGGAACTCGGCGCCGTAGACCACCTCTGCGCGGGCCTCGGCGAGGGGCTTGCCGCACTCGGCGGTGATGAGCGCCGCGATGTCGTCGGCGCGGGCCGTGAGCGTCGCGAAGACCGCGCGCAGCAGCTCGGAACGTTCGCGCGGCGGTGTCGCCCGCCAGGCCGGGGCCGCGGCGTGCGCGGCCTCGAGCGCGCGCAGACCGTCCGCGGGGCTCGCGTCCGAGACGTCGAACAGGACCTCCTCGGTCGCGGGGTCGGCGACCTCGAACGTGCGGCCGCCCTCGGCGGGACCCCAGTGGCCGCCGATCAGCAGCCCCGTCGGCAGGTGCGAGACCAGGGCGGGGGACAGGGCGTTGGTGGCAGGCGACATGCTTCGAGTATCACGCGAGCGGCCCGGGTTCGCATCGACGTCGGCCCGACCCGGGTCGCGCGGGCGGCTGACAGCGCTGGCTCGCCGGAGCAGCTCCCGGTGTGACCTCGGCCTCCAACCACCCCGGACGCGGCACCGGGGCTCGCGGACGCGTGGACCGACACGCCGGATCCACCGCGCGCGCGGTAGTTTGTGCACATGGCACTTCCCCCCACGCAGACCCGACCGTTCGGCGCCGTCCTGACCGCGATGGTCACGCCGATGACCCCCGCCGGAGAGATCGACTTCGACGCTGCGGTCAAGGTCGCGAAGCACCTCGTGGACAACGGGAACGACGGGATCGTCCTCAACGGGACCACGGGGGAGTCGCCCACGACGCACGCGCCGGAGAAGGCGGAGCTGGTCCGCGCGGTGGTCGACGCCGTCGGGGACCGCGCGCACGTGATCGCCGGCGCCGGGTCGAACGACACGCAGCACGCCGTCCGCATGGCCGAGCAGGCCGCGGAGGCGGGCGCCCACGGGCTCCTCGTCGTGAGCCCCTACTACTCGCGCCCCTCCCAGGAGGGGCTGTACCGGCACATCGTGGCCGTCACCGACGCCACGCCGCTGCCCGTCATGATCTACGACGTGCCGGGCCGCACCGGTGTCCGCATCGCCCCCGCGACCATCGAGCGCCTCGCCGCGCACGAGCAGATCGTCGCGAACAAGGACGCGTCGGGCGACGTGTACACCGCGGCCAAGCTCATCGAGTCGACCGGGCTCGCCTGGTACAGCGGGGACGACGCCCTGCTGCTGCCGCTCCTCGCGCACGGCGGGGCCGGCATCGTCTCCGTCGCCGCGCACGTCGTCGGACCGCGCTTCGCGCAGGTCGTCGCGGCGTTCGACGCCGGTGACAACGCGGCCGCCCTCGCGGCGTTCCGCTCCGTCACCCCGACGATCGACGCCATCAACGGAGCGGGCTTCCAGGCCGTCATGGCCAAGGCCGCGCTCCAGATCCTCGGAGTCACCGAGAACCGATACCTCAGGCTGCCGTACGTCGCAGCCACGGACGACGAGGTCGCCGTCGTCCGCGCCGGTCTGGAGGCCTCCGGCCTGCTGGACCCGGCGACCCCGCGCCCACGCTGAACATGCAGAACAGCTGAACTACAGGCCAGGAGGCCCCGTGAGCCACCCTCACCCCGAACTGTCCCTTCCCCCCGCGCTGCCGGCCGGTGCCCTGCGCATCGTCGCCCTCGGCGGCCTGGGCGAGGTCGGACGCAACATGGCCGTCCTCGAGTACGACGGACGCCTGCTCGTCATCGACTGCGGCGTCCTCTTCCCCGAGGACAACCAGCCCGGCGTGGACCTGATCCTGCCGGACTTCGACTACATCAAGGACCGTCTCGACGACATCGAGGCGATCATCCTGACGCACGGCCACGAGGACCACATCGGTGCCGTGCCGTACCTGCTGCGCCTGCGCCGCGACATCCCCCTGGTGGGCTCGCAGCTCACGCTCGCGTTCATCTCGGCCAAGCTCAAGGAGCACCGCATCGCCCCCGTGACCCGCGTGGTCAAGGAGGACGAGACGGTCGCCTTCGGTCCGTTCAGCTGCGAGTTCGTCGCGGTCAACCACTCCATCCCCGACGCGCTCGCGGTCGCGGTCACCACGGGGGCCGGCACGGTCCTGCACACGGGTGACTTCAAGATGGACCAGCTGCCGCTCGACGGCCGCGTCACGGACCTGCGCGCGTTCGCACGCCTGGGCGAGAAGGGCGTCGACCTGTTCATGGTCGACTCGACCAACGCCGAGGTCCCGGGCTTCGTGACCCCGGAGGTCGAGATCGGCCCCGTCCTGGACTCGGTCTTCGCCGCGTCGGACAAGCGGATCATCGTCGCGTCGTTCTCCTCGCACGTGCACCGCGTCCAGCAGGTCCTCAACGCCGCGCACAACCACGGGCGCCGCGTCGCGCTCGTCGGGCGCTCGATGGTCCGCAACATGGGCATCGCCGCCGAGCTCGGCTACCTCAAGGTGCCGGACGGCGTCCTGATCGACCTCAAGAAGGTCGACTCGCTGCGCGACGACGAGATCGTGCTCATGTGCACGGGCTCGCAGGGCGAGCCCATGGCCGCGCTGTCGCGCATGGCCAACGGTGACCACAAGGTCTCGGTCAGCCACGGCGACACCGTGATCCTCGCCTCCTCGCTCATCCCGGGCAACGAGAACGCCGTCTTCCGCATCATCAACGGCCTCACGCGCCTCGGCGCGCGCGTCGTGCACGGCGGCAACGCCAAGGTGCACGTCTCGGGTCACGCGAGCGCGGGCGAGCTCATCTACTGCTACAACATCCTGCGGCCCAAGAACGTCATGCCGGTGCACGGCGAGGTCCGTCACCTCGTGGCCAACGGTGCGCTCGCGGTCAAGACCGGTGTGCCCGCGGACCGCGTGATCCTCGCCGAGGACGGCGTGGTCGTGGACCTCGTCGACGGCAAGGCCTCGGTCGTGGGCGCCGTCCCGTGCGGCTACGTCTACGTCGACGGGTCGAGCGTCGGCGAGCTCACGGACGCCGAGCTCAAGGACCGTCAGATCCTCGGCGAGGAGGGCTTCATCTCCCTGTTCGCCGTGGTCGACTCCGCGACGGGCAAGGTCATCGCGGGCCCGCACATCCTGGCGCGCGGCTTCGCCGAGGACGACGCGGTGTTCGAGGACGTCCGTCCCCAGGTCGTCCAGGCCCTCGAGGACTCGATCGCGGGAGGTGCCACGGACGTGCACCAGCTCCAGCAGGTCATGCGTCGCGTGGTCGGGCGCTGGGTCTCCAACCGCCTGCGTCGCCGCCCGATGATCGTCCCGGTCGTCGTCGAGGCGTAACGAGGTCGTCGAGGCACGAACCGTCGGGCGCACCGTCCTCCTGGACCGTGCGCCCGACGGGCGTCCGGGGCCGCTATCCTGGCGCCCCGCTCGCGCCCAGGAGGCCGCCTTGTCCGACCAGTCACCCGTCGACGTCCCGTCCTCGCAGCCCGTCCCGGCAGCCCTGCCGGCGATGCGCCCCTACGGTGGCCACCTGCCGCCTCCCGCGTACTGGGGCCCGCCGCCCCGGCCCGTGGCCCCCGGTCTGGGGACGGCGTCCGTCGTGCTCGCCGCGACCGTCGCGCTGGTCGTCGTGGTGCAGTTCCTGGTGTCGTTCCCGGCCGTCGCGACGCTCGATGCGATCGTCGCAGGGGAGCAGGTGCCGACCGGCGTCCTCGACGCCTACGACGCACTGTCCTCCGTCGCGCTCCTCGTCGAGCTCGCCGCGGGGGTCGTGACGATCGTCTGGCTCTGGAAGAGCCGGACGTTCGCCGAGGCCGCCTCGCCCGGCTGGCCGCACACGCGCTCGCGCGTGTGGGTGTGGCTCGGCTGGTTCGTGCCCGTCGTCGCCCTCTGGTTCCCCTACCAGGTGGTGCGCGACGTCCGAGCGGCGACGCTGCGCGAGAAGCGCCCCGGCCTGGGAGGCTGGTGGGCGGCGTGGCTCGTCCTCGGGTTCGCGACCAACGCCAGTGCCCGGCTCCTGGGGTCGGACGACCCGGACGTCTGGCGCGCCCTGTCGGTCTTCGACGGTCTCGCCGCGCTCGCGGTCGTCGTGGCGGCGGCGCTGTGGGCCAGGGTCGTCCGCGAGGTGTCGGCCGGGCAGCGCGCCGCGGACGCCCCGGCGCAGGGCCAGGCGCAGGCCGAACGGTTCTGAGCCGACACGTCGCCGCCCGGGCCAGGGCGGCGACGTGTCGGTGTGCCTCGCTAGTCTCGCGGCCATGGCAACCTCGGCAGACTTCGCAGACCTCGCTCCCGTCCTTCTCGTGACCCACGACGCGAGCTCGAGCATCATCTACTCGCCCGGTGGTCCCGAGTACCTCCAGCACAAGGACGCGCTCGAGCGTCACGGGGTCGAGGGGTCGGGGTACGACTTCGCGGGTGCTCTCCAGGCCGTGCTCACCGACGAGTCGCCCGCGACGCTCGACGCGGTCGGGTTCGACCCCGAGGGCGGCATGTTGAGCGTCTACGGCACGGACCTCGACGCCCTCCTGGCCGCAGCCCGGCACCTGTCGCGGATCATCGCCGACGACACGGCCCTGGACGCGGCCCTCGCCCGGTCGGTCGAGCTCGGCCTCGACGACTAGGAGCGGGTGCGCCGCAGGTGGCCGAGCTGCGTGCGGTGCTCGCCCAGGACCCACTCACCGACGAGCCGGGGGTCCAGGGCGTCGCCGCCCGCACTCGCGTCCGTGCCGTCGCGCGCCGCCGCCTCGAGGGCGTCCAGGTAGGCCCTGTCGGCCCCGAACCGCTCCCAGACCGCGTCGCTGCCCGTGCAGACGTGCCCGTGCCCGGGGACCAGGGTGTGGACGCCGTGCTCCGACACCGCGTCCTCGAGGGCGTCGAGCCCCGCACGGTAGTCGCCCAGGGGGTCGGTCGAGCCCAGGTCCAGGAGAGGCACCTCGACGTCCGAGAGCATGTCGCCCACCACGATCACGCCCGCCTCCGGCAGGACGAGCGCGCCGTGCCCCGGGGCGTGCGCCCGGTGCTCGACCACGAGCACGAGCGGGTCTCCCGCTCCCGTGAGCTCACCGCCGGCGACCCGCCCCCGGCCCGACGGCGTCGCTCGCCCGGGCCCGTCGGGCCACGGCAGGTGCACCGCGCCCGTCCGCGAACCGGTCGCCGCGGTCGGGGGGATCGGCGTGAGCCGGCCGACCAGCGACAGGTCGTGGCCAGGCGCCGCGCGCTCGACCTTCGCGAGGTCCTCGGCGAGGCTCCGCTCCTGGGCGAGCACCGCCGTCGGGCAGGCCCAGCGCGGGACGTCCCCGAGCGAGGACGACCACAGGACGTGGTCCCAGTGCGGGTGCGTCGAGAAGCCGGCGGTGACCCGCCAGCCGCGCCGGGACAGGGTCGCCGCGAGCGACTCGACCTCGTCGACCGTGATGCCCGGGTCCACGACCAGCGCCCGGCCGTCGGGAGCGACGACGACCGTCGTGACGCTCGTCCAGATCTCGGCCGTCGCGACATGGACGCCGTCGGCGACCTCGTGCAGCTCGCGCGGGGGCGGGGGAGTGGTCCTCATGCCCCGATCCTGCCCCTCGCCAGGTCCGCGACGCGACCGCGAGGGGCGCGTCGGCGGTGACCCGTGCCGGATTCGTCACAGGACACGCGCCCTCCGGGTGCGGGGACGGCCTGGCGTGCACCGGTACCGTGGTGCGTACTATGGCGACCCGGACGTCTTCGACGAAACGGCCCGCGACCACCCGCAAAGCCACCCCGCGTGGCACGACGGGCGGCTCGCGGGGATCATCGAGCGCGTCCCGCGCCCCGCGGAGCTCGTCGGCACGCAGACCGGCAGCCCGGCCCGCGCCCTGGCCCGTCCGCGCTGTGCGTGGCCTCTGGCTGGGGTGCGCGCACGCGATCGGCGCGGTCACCCGCAGTATCGGCAAGGGAGCAAGAGAGCTGGACCCCTCACATCGGCGCGACGGCGTCGCGTTCCTCCTCCTCGCGCTCGCCGTGATCGTCGCGGCCCGCGAGTGGTGGGGGATCGCGGGCGCCTTCGGCACGGCCGTGCACGCCGTCGCGGCGGGCGTCTTCGGCGTCGCCGCGGTCGCCCTGCCCGTCCTGCTCGTCTGGCTCGCCGTCCGGATCATGCGGCACCCGGAACGCACGCAGGCGAACTCGCGCGTCACGATCGGGCTCTCGTTCATCGTGGTGTCCGTCTGCTCGCTCGTGCACGTCGCGGAGGACCTGCCCGCGCCGCGCAACGGTTTCGAGGCCGTCCAGGACGCGGGCGGGATCATCGGCTACCTGTTCGCGACCCCGGTCCACACCGGGCTCACCGAGTGGTTCGCCGTCCCCCTGTTCCTGCTGCTGGGATTCTTCGGGATCCTCGTCGTCACGGCCACGCCGGTGCACGCCATCCCGAGCCGCCTGCAGGGCATCTACGACCGGCTCACGGGCAACCACCGCGACGGCGAGGACGGCCGCGCGCCGCGCGACGACGACGGGCTCCAGCTCGCCGACGGCGTCTCGCGCCACGACGGCACCGACGAGGCGCCGCGCAAGCGCCGCGTGGGTCGCGGCCGCAAGTCCAAGGCCGACCGCGAGGCCGAGGCCGCAGAGCGCGAGCGGCTCGAGGGCGGCTACGTCGGCGACGAGGCGTTCGAGCGCGCCGCGATGCTCGAGGCCGAGGAGGAGGCGGCACGCAAGAGCGCCCGTGGTCGCCGGGGCGCGGCCGCCGGACCGCCGCCCCCGCCGCCCGAGGCGCACGAGGACGCCGCCGACCTGGCCACCCAGGTCATCCCGTCCGTCGGGCGCACCACGCCCTCGCCGAGCGCGCCCCCGCCGCCGCCCAACAACCCCGTGCCCCGCGGCGTCCAGCCCATGCTCGAAGGGGACACGGTCTACGTGCTGCCTTCCGAGGACGACCTGGTGAAGGGGGCCCCCCACAAGGTGCGCTCCGCGGCGAACGACCGCGTCGTCGAGTCGCTCACCCGGGTGTTCGAGCAGTTCGAGATCGACGCCAAGGTCACGGGCTTCACGCGCGGCCCGACCGTGACCCGCTACGAGGTCGAGGTCGGCCCCGCCGTCAAGGTCGAGCGCATCACGAACCTCTCCAAGAACATCGCCTACGCCGTGGCCTCGGCCGACGTGCGCATCCTCTCGCCCATCCCCGGCAAGTCCGCGATCGGCATCGAGATCCCCAACACCGACCGCGAGACCGTGGTCCTGGGCGACGTCCTGCGGTCCTCCGTCGCGCGGCGCACCGAGCACCCCATGGTCATGGGCGTCGGCAAGGACGTCGAGGGCGGCTACGTCGTCGCGAACCTCGCGAAGATGCCGCACATCCTCGTCGCGGGAGCGACGGGCGCGGGCAAGTCGAGCTTCATCAACTCCATGATCGTCTCGATCCTCATGCGGGCGACGCCCGAGGAGGTGCGCATGGTCCTCGTGGACCCCAAGCGCGTCGAGCTCACGATCTACGAGGGCATCCCGCACCTCATCACGCCCATCATCACGAGCCCCAAGAAGGCCGCCGAGGCCCTCGAGTGGGTCGTGCGGGAGATGGACGCGCGCTACGACGACCTCGCGATGTTCGGGTACAAGCACATCGACGACTTCAACACCGCGGTCCGGGCCGGCAAGGTCAAGCCCCTGCCCGGCTCCGAGCGCAAGATCGCGACGTACCCCTACCTGCTCGTGGTCGTGGACGAGCTCGCCGACCTCATGATGGTCGCCCCGCGCGACGTCGAGGCCTCGATCCAGCGCATCACGCAGCTCGCCCGCGCCGCGGGCATCCACCTGGTGCTCGCGACCCAGCGGCCCTCGGTCGACGTCGTCACCGGACTCATCAAGGCCAACGTGCCCTCACGCCTCGCGTTCGCGACGTCGTCGCTCGCGGACTCGCGCGTCGTGCTCGACCAGCCCGGCGCCGAGAAGCTCATCGGCCAGGGTGACGCGCTCTTCCTGCCCATGGGGGCGGCCAAGCCCATGCGCGTCCAGGGGGCCTGGGTCGCCGAGAGCGAGGTCCACGCGGTCGTCGAGCACGTCAAGGCACAGCTCAAGCCGTCCTACCGGACCGACGTCGCGGCCTCGGCAGCGACCAAGAAGCAGGTCGACGAGGACATCGGCGACGACCTCGACCTGCTCCTGCAGGCCGCCGAGCTCGTCATCACGACGCAGTTCGGGTCGACCTCGATGCTCCAGCGCAAGCTGCGCGTCGGGTTCGCCAAGGCCGGCCGGCTCATGGACCTGCTCGAGTCGCGGGAGATCGTCGGCCCCTCCGAGGGGTCCAAGGCGCGCGAGGTCATGCTCACGGCAGAGGACCTGCCCGCGACGCTCGCCATGCTGCGCGGCGAGCCGGGGGAGCAGGCGTACGACGGCGAGGCCGACGCCGGTGCGCCCCCCGCGGGCAACGGTCGCGACTACTCCGACGGCGCGGACGGGCACATGCCTCCTGTGGCCCAGGAGTACCACGACGACGCCGACGACGAGGCGGACTGGCGCGAGCGCTGAGCTGCCGCCCCTGACCGGTCTCCTGGCCCGTCAGGGCCGGGGACGGGGTTCCACGGTGGGTGGACCTCCGGTCGCG
Source organism: Oerskovia sp. 140933 (assembly GCF_059651515.1). NCBI lineage: Bacteria > Bacillati > Actinomycetota > Actinomycetes > Micrococcales > Cellulomonadaceae > Oerskovia > Oerskovia sp. 140933. The sequence continues at coordinate 14,970 of NZ_JAMXIO010000001.1, read as the reverse complement.
ACCGGAGGGGTCAGCCGTTCGGGAGCCGCACCACCCACCGCGGACCTGACCCGGTCGTAGCGGGCAGCGAGGTCGGCCGGCGTCAGGCTCGGGGTGCCCGTCGCGGTCACGTCCGGGAGCACCTCGACGGCGTGCCCGCTCAGGCGGTCGACGGTGATCGCCGTCCACTCGAACCGTGTCACGCGGGCCGGCCCGCCCGCGGGCTGGGTCACGGTCGCCGTGACGAGCAGTCCCGAGTCGGTCCGCGCGTCGCAGCAGTGGTCGCTCTGGTTCGACACGTAGTTCCCGAGCCCGTAGGCCACCCACATGCCCATGCCTCCCGGCCCGCCGGGCAGGAGCGCGGTCGGCTGCGGGACGTGGGCATGGTGCCCGAGCAGGAGGTCGACCTGGCCAGAGGCGGCGAGCAGTGCCGCCGTCCCGACCTGCTGGTCGGTCGGAGGCGTCGAGTACTCGTCGCCTGCGTGCATGCTCACGACCACGACGTCTGCTCCTGCGCTGCGGGCCGATCGCGCGCGCTCGACGAGGTCGGCGCCGTCGAGCAGGGAGACCGACCACGGGGCCGACGCGGGAACCCGGGCCCCGTTGGTGCCGTACGTGCCGGCGAGGTGGGCCACGCGGATCGTCCGCCCGCCCCGTTCGAGGGAGTACACCGCGGGGGTCGCGGCCTCGGCGGCGCTGCGGGCTGTGCCGACGTGCCCCAGGCCCGCGGAGTCGAGGACGTCGAGGGTCGTGGCGACACCCTGCGACCCCTGGTCCAGGGAGTGGTTCGAGGCGGTCGAGCAGCCGTCCCATCCCTGCTCGCGCAGGTCGGTCGCGAGGTGGGCGTCTGCCGCGAACACGGGGTACCCGGCCGGGCGTCCGCCGGGGGAGGCAAAGGGGACCTCGAGGTGGCACAGCGCGAGGTCGGCCCCGCCGACCCAGGCGTCGGTGCCCGCCAGCAGCTCGCTGAAGTCGTAGCCCGCGTCCGTGCGGGCGGACGCGTGGACCTGGAGGTGGGGCAGGACGTCGCCCGCGGCGACGACGGTGAAGACGACGTCGGGTTCCGGCGCCGGTTCCGGCGCGGGCACGGGCGGCTCGGGTGCCGGGGGTGCCGGTGCGTCGGACGCGGGTGGCGACCCGCTCTGCGGGGCTCCGTCGTGCCCCAGCGTCCCGGCGAGGACCAGGACGGACACGGTGAGCACCACGGCGAGCAGCGCCGCGACGACGCGGCGCGTGCGGTGGGCGCGCACAGGACGCTTCACGCCGCGAGACTAGCGCGCGAGCCGTGCGTCCGGCACGCGGACGGTCGGCGGAGCCGGGCACGCGGGAGGGATCTTCCCGGCAGGTCCGACGAGTCCGGATCTGGACGTGTCGGTCGAGGGGCCGAGCACCGCCTACGCTTGTGGTGTGGTCACAGCCGTCCCGTCCCCCTGGAACTCCGCGAACGCGGTCACTCTCGCCCGGATCGCCGTGGTCCCCTTCTTCGCGTGGGCCCTGCTCGCGGACGGCGGGCACACGGTCACCTGGCGCCTCGTCGCGACGGCGTTGTTCGTCCTCGCGGCCGCGACAGACCGGGTCGACGGGTACCTCGCCCGCAAGTACGACCTCGTCACGGACCTCGGCAAGCTCCTCGACCCGATCGCGGACAAGCTCCTCATCGGTGCTGCGCTCGTGCTGCTCTCGGCCCTCGGTGACCTGCCGTGGTGGGTCACGATCGTCATCCTCGCGCGCGAGCTGGGCATCACGCTCATGCGGTTCGCGGTCCTCAAGTACACCGTCATGCCGGCCTCGCGCGGCGGCAAGCTCAAGACCGTCCTGCAGTCCGTCGCCATCTCGATCTTCCTGCTCCCGCTCGACCAGATGCCCGGGTGGATCACGGTGCTCGGCTGGGTCGTGCTCGTGGTCGCGCTCCTCGTGACCGTGGTCACGGGCGTCGAGTACGCCTACCAGGGCTGGCGCCTGCGCCGCGACGCGTTGCGTGCGGCCAGGACGGCCGACCAGGGCTGAGGGCCCCGTGGCGGACGCGGACCCGGGCGATGCGGCCGACCTCCTGGCCGCGACGGCGTCGCACGGCTGGACGCTCGCCGTCGCCGAGTCGCTGACCGGAGGGCTCGTCGCAGCCCGCCTGGTCGCGGTCCCCGGTGCGTCGACCGTGCTGCGCGGTGGTGTCACGGCGTACGCGACGGACCTCAAGGCGACCCTGCTGGGGGTCGACGCCGCACTGCTCGACGCACGCGGCGCCGTCGACCCGGAGGTCGCCCGGCAGATGGCGCAGGGGGCCCGCCAGGCCATGGGGGCCGACGTCGGTCTCGCGACGACCGGCGTGGCCGGACCGGACCCCCAGGACGGCAAGGCGCCCGGCCTCGTCTTCGTGGCCGTCGCGACGCCCGAGCACGTCGAGGTCCGCGAGCTGCACCTCGCCGGTGACCGGACGGCGGTCCGCGAGGCCGCGGTCGCGCACGTCCTCCGACTCGCGTCGAGTGTCGTCGCCGGGTGATCTCCGCCGGGACGGCCGACCCACCCGCTTGCCGCATAGTGGTCCGGACGAGGGCGGACGCTGGGGAGTGCGTGGAGAGTTCGTGAACTCCCGGCAACGTCGTGGACGTCTCCCCGGTGCGGGAACAACCCTGGGAGGAAGCGCGTTGAACAGCACGTGATCGCCAACAGGCCATTCAACAGATCAGCGCATGAGACAACCCCGGGTGCGGGGTACGGTAGGACGATCCCCACGCGAGGGGCGCGGGGAACGACAGGTCAGCGAACCACCACCGGAGCCAGGCAGGCTCCGGTCGCACGGGACACGGAAGGGGGCCGCCAGATGATTGTTCTTCGACGAGAGATCGGGGACGTGCTGCGAGACGCTCGCCAGCGACAGGGCCGCACCCTGCGAGAGGTGTCCTCGGCTGCACGCGTCTCCCTGGGCTACCTCAGCGAGGTCGAGCGCGGCCAGAAGGAAGCGTCGTCCGAGCTGCTGGGCTCCATCTGCGAGGCGCTCGACATCCCCATGTCGGTCGTGCTGCGAGAGGTCAGCGACCGGGTCGCCGTGGCCGAGGGACTCATGATCCCCGACACGATCCCCGCCGACTTCGCGACGAGCCTCATGGGTCGCGGTGCCGCGGCCGAGAGCGCGCGACGCATGCGGGAGGACCTGCAGCCGGTCGGCTGACGGGGTCTTCGGCCTTCGCGGGCTCAGGGCTTCTGACAGCTCGGACAGTAGAAGATCGGTCGCTCGAACGGCGCCTCGTTCGCCCGGGCGACAGCGACGGGCGTGCCACACCGGTGGCACGCCCGTCGTGCTCTGCCGTGGACGTGACGGCGCACGGTGCCCACACCCTCCGCGACGGAGCGGAGCATCAGGCCCCGGGTCGTGCGCAGCAGCGCCTCGAGGTCGCGGTCGGGAACGTCGTCCACCGGGGTCCAGGGCCACAGCCCCTGGGCGAACAGGCCCTCGGCCACGTAGATCGTGCCCAGGCCGGAGACGCCGCGCTGGTCGAGCAGCGCGTCGGCGAGGGGGAGCGGCCCTGTCTCGACCCCACCCGCGGGGCGGCCGCCCACCGCGACCTGGGCAGGGAAACCGCCCTCCGCGGCAGCAGCACGCAGACGGGTCAGCGCGAGCCCGACGCCCGCCTCGGGGGCCGTGAGGAAGTCGTCGGCGAGGATGTCCGGGCCCAGGTGACCCAGCAGCTCGTGCTCGTCGCGCGTCCGGACGAGGTCGAGCATCCCGAGCCGATCCCCGACGCACGTCCAGAGCTCGTTCGCCAGGACGGCCCGTACCGTGCTTCCCCGCGCGGCGGCCGCGCTCGACCCCGTGCGGGCGACGCGCCAGCTGCCCTCCATCCGTAGGTGCGTGTGCAGGGTCGTGCCGTCGTCGAGCCGGGTCAGGAGGTGCTTCGCGTGGGCCCGGACCTCCGTCACGGCGCGACCGGTCAGGTCGACACCGCCCGCGTCGGCCCAGCGCAGCTCGGCGCGCTCCAGGACCCGCCCGCTCAGCGCGGCGTCGAGGCGTTGCGCGGTGACCCGGACGACGTCGCCCTCAGGCACGGCGGCCCCCTTCCTGGACGGCGGCTGCGGCTGCCGTGGCCCTCATGTGCGCAGCCCCCGCGGGGTCGGCCGGAACCCGGCCTCCAGGAGGGCGGCCGTGACCCCGAACGCCCGCGACGCGGTGCTGCCTGCGCCCGCGAGGGCGTCGATCCCGTCGATCCGACCGATGACCATCTTGCCGAGGAGGCCCGCGCGCGAGGCGCGGGCGAGCTCGGCGCTCGCCAGGGCGAGGCGCCGGGCGGAGGACTCGGAGTCGTCGCCGAACGAGATCAACGAGCGCCCGCCGCGCTCGACGTACAGCACCAGGTCCCCGCTCACGAGCACGACGACGGAGCCAACCTTGCGGCCCGGCCGGTGCGTCGCGCGAGGCGTGGGCCTGGAGACGTCGGCGGTCAGGACCGCGGCGGGGGCCGCGCCACCGCCGGCACCTGCCGCCTGAGCCGTGCCGGCACCACGTGCTCCGCCGGGCGGACCGAGCCCGAGCGGGGCCCCGCCGCCCGGTTCGTGCGGCACCCGGGGCTCGGGCCACGGCAGCGCCGCGCCGTACGGGTTCGCGGGGTCGGTCGCCGCGAGGAGCAGGGCCGAGAGCTCGCGTCGCCCCGGCGACTCCTCGGCGTGCTCGCGGTCCTGGGCGTCGGTGCGGAGCTGGTCGACCGCACCGGGCAGCGCGAACTGCGAGCCGCCGAGGTGCTCGACGAAGTACCCGCGCCGGACCGTGCCCGTGGCCTCGAGCTCGGACAGCACGCGGTAGACGCCCCGGAAGTAGTTGGTGACGCCCTCCGAGGGTGCTGCGCCGCGCGTCAGGACGCCGTGGCGGTCGAGCAGGACCCGCGTCAGGGCGTGCGTTCGCCGGGTGGGGTCGAGCTCGCGCGCGGGCAGCGCGGACCAGCGGCCCGACCCGCCGCGCAGGTCGGACTCGCCGCGGGCCGCGCCGAGCGACCCCGTCGTCGAACCGGCCCCGAGCGAGGCGAACCTCCCCCGGGACATCGGGCGGGCGCGCACGGGGGCCCGCGGAGCGCGGTGCGCTCCGCCCCCCGGGCCGAGCCGGCTGCGGAGGGCGCCGAGCCCGTCGTTGGTGACCCAGCCCGCCCACACGAGGTCCCACAGGACCTCGAGGGTCGCGGACTGGGAGGCGCCCGCGAGCTCGGCGATGCGCGGCAGGAAGAAGCCGCCCGAGCCCGTGAGCAGGTCCACGACGGCCCGGTGCAGGTCGCTGTCGAGCGGCCCGTCCTCCTCGAGAGGGGTCGCGTCGGGGAGCGTGAGCGGCGCGGCGTCGGCGAGGTGCAGGCTCACGAGCCCGTCCTTGCCGCCCGGCAGCGACGAGTGCCCGCACCACAGGACCTCGCCCGTCGTGGTGAGCTCGTCGAGCAGCGCGGGCGAGTAGTCGGTGACCCGGGACGGCAGCACGAGCGTCTCGAGCGCCGAGGCGGGGACCGCGGCCCCCGAGAGCTGCTCGACGACGCGCAGCAGCCCGTCCACCCCGCGCAGCGTGCCGATCCCGTGCCAGCGCGGCAGGAACACGCCCAGCGCCTCGGGGGCCACGGGCTCGACCTCGGCCCGCAGCGCCGCGAGCGAGCGACGTCGCAGGGTCCGCAGCACCTCGGCGTCGCACCACTCCTCGCCCGTCCCGCCGAGGGACTCCGGCCGCAACCTGCCGCAGACCAGCACGCGCGCAGCCTCGAGCCGGCGCAGGACCCCGGTGGCCACGGCCACGCCGATCCCGAACCTGGCCGCGACCTCGTGCGCCCCGAACGGACCGTGCGTGCGGGCGTGGCGCCGCACGAGGTCGCCCAGCGGGTCGGGGACCGGCTCGGTGAACACCTCGGGGATGCCCGTGGGCAGGGCGACCCCCAGCGCGTCCCGCAGCCGCCCGGCGTCCTCGACCACGGCCCACTGCTGCGCGACGTCGTCGGGCACCCCGGCCAGGCGCACCTGGATGACCCGGCGCGCCCCCTCGAGATCCGTGAGCCACGCGGGCACCTCCTCGCGGACCTCCTCGCGCGTGCGCCGTGCGACCTCCGCCGCGGGGAGCGGGCCGAGCCGGCGCAGCAGGTCCCACACGTCCTCCGCGTGCCGGGCCTGGCGGCTCGGCAGCAGGGCGCCGAGCTCGGCCTCGGTCCGCTCGACCGACTCCGGGTCCAGCAGGTCCGCGAGCTGCGAGGCCCCGCCCTCGGTGCCCAGCAGCTCCGCCAGGAGCGTCGGGTCGAGGGACAGCGCGGCCGCGCGGCGCTCGGCGAGGGGGGCGTCGCCGTCGTACAGGAACTGGGCCGTGTACCCGAACAGGAGCGACTGGGCGAAGGGGGACGGGGTCGGGGTCGTGACGTCGACCAGCCGGACCCGGCCCGCGGCCAGGTCCCGCATGAGGTCGGTCAGCGCCGCGACGTCGAAGTCGTCCTGGAGGCACTCGCGCGCAGCCTCCAGCACGATCGGGAACTCGGGGTACTCGCTCGCGACCGACAGGAGCTGCGCCGAGCGTTGGCGCTGCTGCCACAAGGGCTGGCGCTTGTCGGGGCGTCGCCGGGGGAGCAGCAGGGCTCGCGCTGCGGCCTCGCGGAAGCGTGCGGCGAACATGATCGAGCCGCCGAGCTCCGCGCGGACCTCGTCCAGGACCTCCTCGGGGACGAGCAGCAGGTCCTCCGCGGTCACGACGGGCGACCCCGCGGCGCCCGGACCGGTCGGGTCGCCGGGAGCGTCCCCCCAGCCGTCGCCCACGTCCGGCAGCCGCAGCACGATCCCGTCGTCCGAGTGCATGGCCGCGGCGTCCAGCCCGTAGCGGTCGCGCAGCCGAGCGCCCAGGACCAGCGCCCACGGCGCGTGGACCTTGGCCCCGTACGGCGAGTGGATGACGACGCGCCAGTCGCCCAGCTCGTCGCGGAAGCGCTCCACGACGACCGTCCGGTCGTCCGGCACACGCCCCGTGGCCTCACGCTGGTCCGCGAGGTAGGCGACGAGGTTGTCGGTCGCCCAGGCGTCGAGACCCGCGTCCCGCAGGCGCTGCGGCAGCGCGCCGTCGGTCGCGGCCAGCGACTCGAGCTCACGTACCCAGGCGCCCACGGCCCGGCCGAGCTCGGCCGGGCGGCCGGGCGAGTCACCCTTCCAGAACGGGAGCCGGCCGGGTGCCCCCGGGGCGGGAGTCACGAGCACGCGGTCCGGGGTGATGTCCTCGATGCGCCAGGTGCTCGACCCGAGCGTGAACGTGTCGCCCACGCGCGACTCGTAGACCATCTCCTCGTCGAGCTCGCCGACCCGCCGCCCGCCCCGCGCCCGCGCACCCGTCGCCGCGCCCCCGGGCGCGTCGCCGAGCACGCCGGCGGTGTCCTCGGGACCCGCCGTGGCCGAGGAGTCCGTCGCGAGGAACACCCCGTACAGGCCGCGGTCCGGGATGGTCCCGCCGCTCGTGACCGCGAGCCGCAGCGCACCGGGCCGTCCGCTGAGGACCCCCGACGTGCGGTCCCACACGATCCGCGCCCGGAGCTCGCCGAAGTCCTCGCTGGGGTAGCGGCCCGCGAGCATGTCCAGCACGGCGTGCAGCGTCGCGTCGCCCAGGGCGCCGTACGGCGCGCTGCGGCGCATCAGCGCGGCGAGGTCGGCGACGGTCCAGTCGTCGAGCGCGACCATGGCCACGACCTGCTGCGCGAGGACGTCGAGCGGGTTGGACAGCACGTGCAGGTGCTCGATCTGTCCGGTGCGCATCCTGTCCGCGATCACCGCGGAGGGCACCAGGTCGCCCCGGAACGTCGGGAACACCACACCGTGGGACACCGCGCCCACCTGGTGCCCCGCGCGCCCGATGCGCTGGAGCCCGCTCGCGACCGACGGCGGCGCCCCGACCTGGACCACGAGGTCCACGGCGCCCATGTCGATGCCCAGCTCCAAGGACGACGTCGCGACGACCGCGGGCAGACGCCCGTCCTTGAGCTCGGTCTCGGTGCGGGTGCGCTCCGCCCGGCTCATGGAGCCGTGGTGGGCCCGGGCGATCACGGGCTCGGTGCCCGCGCTCGCACCGGACTGGGCCAGGACCTGCGCGGGCTGGAGCGTCCCGACGTCCGGCACGTCCTCGCCCTGCCGCTCGGCCCAGACCTCGTTCATGCGGGCCGTGAGCCGCTCGGCACCTCGCCGCGAGTTGGTGAAGACCAGCGTCGAGCGGTGCTCCGCCACGAGGTCCACGACGCGCTCCTCGACGTGCGGCCACACCGAGGGGCGCGGAGGTCGGCCGGTGGCCGGACCCGCGAGGTCGGGCTCGCCGTCGGGCAGGGGCGGCAGGCCGTCCGCGCCCGCGCCCGCGCCGGCGCCGGCGCCGGCGCCGCCCGGTGCGGTGCGCAGGTCGGACAGGTCCGGGACGGGGACGACGATGTCGACCTCGATCCTCTTCTCCGACGGCGGCTGCACGACGACGACCTCCCGCCCCTGGTCCTCCAGGCGGCGGTGCCCGGCGAGGAACGTCGCGACGGCCTCGACCGGGCGGACCGTCGCCGACAGGCCGACGCGCTGCGCGGGCACGGGAAGCAGGGCGTCGAGGCGCTCGAGCGAGACCGCGAGGTGCGCCCCGCGCTTGGTCCCGGCCACGGCATGGATCTCGTCGATGATGACGGTCTGCACACCGGCCAGCCCGGCGCGTGCCTGCGAGGTCAGGACGAGGAAGAGCGACTCGGGGGTCGTGATGAGGATGTCCGGGGGAGCGATCCCGAAGCGGCGGCGCTCGCTCGCGGGCGTGTCTCCCGTGCGGGTGCCGACCAGAACCTCCGGGACCGTGGTGCCGAGCCGCACGGCGGCCTGCCGGATGCCCGCGAGCGGCGAGCGGAGGTTGCGCTCGACGTCCGCGGCCAGCGCCTTGAGCGGGGAGACGTAGAGGATCTTGCAGCGGTGCACGGGGTCCGCAGGCGCCTCGCCCGCGGGTGGCGAGAGCAACCTGTCGAGCGACCACAGGAACGCCGCGAGCGTCTTGCCCGAGCCCGTGGGAGCCACGACCAGCGCGTGCCGGTCGCTGCTGATCGCCTCCCACGCGCCCGCCTGCGCGGCGGTCGGGCGCTCGAAGGCGCCCTCGAACCACGCGCGGGTCGGAGCGCTGAAACCGGCGAGCGGGGCGGGGGACGTCACCTCGCCATTGTGGGCTCTGCCACCCACAACCGCTCCCCACCGGAGGAGGCGCGCGTCGGGCGACGGCCCCGGGACGTGGCAGGCTGTCCCCGTGCGGTATCGAGAGTTCTGGCAGCTGGTGGACGAGGTCTTCGGATCGGCCTATGGTCGCGCCCTGACCAGGGACCAGGTGCTTAACGCCCTGGAGGACCGCACCGCGGTCCAGGCGCTCGAGGACGGCGTCGAGCCCCGGTACGTGTGGCACGCGCTGTGCGACGCGCTGGACGTGCCCGACTCGCAGCGGTGGGGCACCGACAAGCACCGGCAGGCTCCGCCCGCGCGGTAGGTGATCGCTGCTGGGGCCCGTCCACGCCCGGGCGGCCGGGTGGGCGCCCGCCCGGCGCACGCGGCATCATGGCCGCATGAGGCACCGTCTCCCGTTCTCCGTGCACGACCTGACGGGGGCGCTCTGGTCGCTCGTGTCGACGACCGCTGGCCTCGCCCTCGCGATCTGGTGCGTCCCCGGGGTGCGGATCACGTCGTGGTGGTCGGTCTTCCTCGCGGCCTTCGTGGTCGGGGTCGGCGACGCGGTCCTGCGTCCGCTGTGGCGCCTCGTCGCGGGGCGTGCAGGGGTCCTCGGGGCGCTGGTCTCGGGCTTGGTGGGTCAGGTGCTCGTGGCGTGGCTCGCGCTGACGTACCTGCCCGGCTTCGAGACCGACGACTGGGGCAGCGTCGTGGCCGTGCTGGTGCTCGCGGCGTTCTTCATGGCGATCGGGCGGTGGGCGGTCGGTGCGAGCGACAACGAGTACGTGATCGACCACCTGCTCCGGCGGGCGCGCCGGGCGCAGCGTGCCGCGGACCGCCGCGCGCAGGCCTCGACGGCCCCCGGGGACGGGGAGGACGGTGGTGCCGCCGCGGACCGGTCCCGTGCCGGCCTCCTGGTCGTGCAGCTCGACGGGGTCGCACGCGAGACGTTCGACCACGCGGTCCAGGCGGGCCTGGCCCCGAACCTCGCGCGCTGGCTGAGCTCGGGCACGCACGAGCTCGAGTCGTGGTGGGCCCGGGTGCCGTCGACCACGCCGGCCAGCCAGGCCGGTCTGCTGCACGGCACGAGCGAGCACGTGCCCGCGTTCCGGTGGTGGGACCGCGCGCAGGGCCGGCTGGTCGTGACCAACCGGCCGGCGGACGCGGCGCAGGTGGAGGCCGCCATGAGCGACGGTCGGGGGCTGCTCGCGGGCGGCGGCGTCGCGGTGTCCACCATGTTCTCGGGCGACGCCGCGACGAACCTGCTCGTCATGAGCCGGGCGCGCGCCGGCCTGGGACCCGGGCAGCTGTTCGTCCACTTCTTCTCGAGCCCGTTCGTCCTGGTCCGGGCCCTCGTGGCGACCGTGGGGGAGTTCTTCAAGGAGCTCTACCAGGGCTGGCAGCAGGCCGTGCGCGACGTCGTGCCGCGCGTCTCGCGGCTGGGGGCCTACCCGGTGCTGCGGGCCGTGTCGAACGTCGTCCTGCGCGACCTCAACACCTCTCTCGTCGCCGAGCAGCTCGTGCGCGGTGCCCCCGTGGTGTTCGTGGACCTCGTCGACTACGACGAGATCGCGCACCACGCGGGCCCCCTGCGCCCCGAGGCGATGCGAGCGCTCGAGGGCCTCGACCGGGTCGTGGGCCTGTGGGAGCAGGTCGCCGAGGCGGCGCCGCGCCGGTACGAGGTCGTCGTGCTGTCGGACCACGGCCAGGCGCTCGGCGCGACGTTCGAGCAGGTCGTGGGCCGCTCCTTCCTCGACGAGGTGCGCCGCCTCATGGCGGCCCGGCCCGCCCCGGTCGAGCGGCGCCGTCGGGCTGCGGGGGTGCGGTCGCCCGCGTCGGCGGACTCCGAGGCGTGGGGCGCGGTCAACACCGCGCTCAACGTGCTCGGGCGCGGCGGTGCCGAGGACGTGAGGGGCGGTCGCGTGCTCGTCGGACCCGACCGCGAGCCCGCGCCGGGAGACGCGGGCGACCTGCCCGAGGTCGCGGTCGTCGGCTCGGGCAACCTGGGCCTCGTGTGGTTCCCGCGCTCCCCGGTGCGGCTCGTGGGGGACGAGATCAGGGCGCGCTGGCCCGCGCTCGTGCCGGGCCTGGTCGCGAACCCGGCCGTGGGGGTCGTGGTCGTGCAGGAGAGCGGTCCCGTCCAGGGCGAGGTGCCCGACGTCGTCGCGTACGGCCCGGCGGGCAGCCGCCACCTGGTCACGGGCGAGGTCCACGGGCAGGACCCGCTCGCGCCGTTCGGCCCCCGGGCCGCGCCCGACCTGCTGCGGGCGGCCTCGCTCGAGCACGCGGGCGACCTGCTCCTGGTCTCGAGCGTCGACGACGCGGGGCTGGTCCACGCGTTCGAGGGCCTCGTGGGCTCGCACGGCGGCCTGGGCGGTGCGCAGAACGAGGCCGTGCTGCTCTACCCGGCGAGCCTGCGCGTGGCGGACGCCGCGCGCGAGGACGTGGGCGGGCGACGCATGCTCGTGGGGGCCGAGGCCGTGCACCGTGTGCTCGTCGGCTGGCTCGAGGAGCTGGGGGTGCGGACGTGACCGGGGTGGCCCCGGGCCTGCGCGTCACGTGGCTGGGGCACGCGAGCGTCGTGCTCGACGTCGCGACGCCGGACGGTGACGTGCGGATCGTGACCGACCCCCTGCTGCGCCGCCACGCGGGCCTGCTGCGCCGTCGCGGAGCCCGGCCCGCCGAGACCTGGCGCGGAGCGGACGCCGTCCTCCTCTCGCACCTGCACCACGACCACGCCGAGCTGGGCTCGCTGCGGCTCCTGGGCGACGCCCCGATCCTCACGGCTCCCGCGAACGCGCGCTGGCTGCGGTCCAAGGGGCTCGCCGGGGTGGGGCTCGGGACAGGAACCGAGCACGACGAGCGCCCGCTCGCCGGCCCCGTCCCGGGCCGCCCGCGCACCCCGGGGGGCCCGGGTGCGGAGCACGGCACCTGGCACGACGTCGGAGCGCACGTCCGCGTCCACCTCACGCCCGCGGTGCACGGGCACCGTCCCATGCCGCACCGGCCCAACGCGGCCGTGGGGCACCTGGTGCAGACCGACCGGTGGACGCTGTGGGCCGCGGGCGACACCGAGGCCTACCCGGGCATGGCTCACCTGCCGGCGCTCGCGGGCGGCGGCATCGACGTGGCGCTCGTGCCCGTCGCGGGCTGGGGGCCGCGGCTGTCGGGGGGCCATCTGGGGCCGGTCGAGGCGGCGCACGTGTGCGCGACGGTCGGGGTCCGGGTCGCGATCCCCGTGCACTGGGGGACCCTGCACGCGCCGGGCGGGCAGAACCTGCCGCGCGGGTGGATGGACCACGCCGGGGACGCGTTCGCCGCGGCCGTGCGCCGGTGGGCTCCCGGGACGCGGGCGGTCGTGCTGGCGCCGGGGGAGTCGTGGGAGGGGTGACGCGGGGCCGGGGCGGGTGGTCCGGGGCCCGGTCGCGCACGGGCCGCCGCTCGTGTTCCGGACGAGAGCGACACGCCGCGCACCGAAGGCTCTCTCGAACAGGTGTTCGGGTAGAGTTGTGCACAGCACGAGCTGACCGCGCCCCGTCCACAGGCAGGGTGCGGGTGGCGGCGAGTGTCAGTGGCGGCACGTACCGTCGGGACACGACACAGGCTTCCTGAACACTTCGGCCTCGAACACATCTCGGCACGGTTCCGTGCCCCGCACGCAAAGGTGACCGACATGCCCGCACCCGCAGACCGCGAGAAGGCGCTCGAAGCCGCTCTCGCCCAGATCGACCGCAACTTCGGCAAGGGCTCGGTGATGCGCCTGGGCGAGGAGGGGCGTGCACCCATCGAGGTCATCCCCACGGGGTCGATCGCCCTGGACATCGCGCTCGGCATCGGAGGCCTCCCGCGCGGCCGCGTCGTGGAGATCTACGGCCCCGAGTCCAGCGGTAAGACGACCGTCGCCCTGCACGCCGTCGCGAGCGCGCAGCGCGCAGGCGGTATCGCGGCGTTCATCGACGCCGAGCACGCGCTGGACCCCGAGTACGCGAAGAAGCTGGGCGTCGACACCGACGCGCTGCTCGTCTCGCAGCCGGACACGGGTGAGCAGGCCCTCGAGATCACGGACATGCTGATCCGTTCGGGCGCCATCGACATCATCGTCATCGACTCGGTCGCGGCCCTCGTGCCCAAGGCCGAGATCGAGGGCGAGATGGGCGACAGCCACGTCGGCCTCCAGGCCCGCCTCATGTCGCAGGCGCTGCGCAAGCTCACGGGTGCCCTGAGCCAGTCCGGCACCACCGCGATCTTCATCAACCAGCTCCGCGAGAAGATCGGCGTGTTCTTCGGTACGCCCGAGACCACGACCGGTGGCAAGGCCCTCAAGTTCTACGCGTCGGTCCGCCTGGACATCCGCCGCATCGAGACGCTCAAGGAAGGTACCGACGCGGTCGGCAACCGCACGCGCGTCAAGGTCGTCAAGAACAAGATGGCGCCGCCCTTCAAGCAGGCCGAGTTCGACATCCTGTACGGCGTCGGGATCTCCCGCGAAGGCGGGCTCATCGACATGGGCGTCGAGCACGGGTTCGTGCGCAAGTCCGGTTCGTGGTTCACGTACGGCGGTGACCAGCTCGGACAGGGCAAGGAGAACGCACGCTCGTTCCTGCGCGACAACCCGGACCTCGCGAACGAGCTCGAGAAGCGCATCAAGGAGAAGCTCGGCGTCGGCGCCAAGGTCGACGCACCGGCCGACCCGGCCGCCGTCGACGCACCGGCAGCGCCCGTCGCGGCGCCTGCGGGCAAGGGCAAGAAGGCCGCCCTCTGATCGTCGACGACCCGCTCGACCGCATGCCCGAATGGGCGCGTCCCCTCCCCGGTGAGGAGGGGGACGCGCCCGTCGGTGCTTCCGGGGCGTCAGGTGCTGCCGGCTCTGCAGGGGCCGGCGGTGCAGCGGGCACACGAGCGGCCGAGGACCGTGACAGCGGGCCCGCCGCGCCCGGGCCCAGGACCGCGTCCCGCCCGAGCAGGCTCGGCGCGGGCGGGTCGTCGCGGTCGCGAGACGGGAGCGGCACCTCGTCGGGTCGCGGCGGGTTCGGGCAGCGCAGCTCGTCCGGGTTCGGCAGCAGCGGGCTGAACGGTGGGTTCGGCTCGACGTCCTCCAAGCGTGGAGCCGGCGCGTCGCGCCGCAAGGAGTACTCGGGCGAACGCAAGGAACGCAAGCCCCGTCCCACGGTCGCCGACCGCATCGAGTCAGGGGCCCTGGCCGGTCCCGAGCTCACCGAGCACGCCCGCGAGGCGATCCTGCGCACCCTCACCGCCGCCCCCAAGAGCAGACGTCAGCTCATGGACGCCATGACCCGCAAGGGGTACCCGCCCGAGGTCCTCGAACCGATCCTCGAACGCTTCGAGGAGGTGGGGCTGATCGACGACGCCGAGTACGCCGGGATGATCGTCCGCACCCGCCACGGCGAACGCGGGCTCTCACGCCGCGCCATCGCCCAGGAGCTGCGGCGCAAGGGCATCGACGACGACACCGCGACCGACGCCCTCGACCAGGTCGACGAGGACGACGAGGCGGAGGCGGCCCGAGACCTCGTCCAGCGTCGCCTGGCCCGCACGACCGGCCTCGACCGCGAGGTCCGCACCCGCCGCATCGTCGGGATGCTCGCCCGCAAGGGATACAGCCCCGGCCTCGCGCTGTCCCTCGTCCGCGAGGAGCTCGCGCGCGAGGGCGAGACGCAGGACGACGACGAGCCGTACGGCGGGTACGAGGACCTCTGAGGCGAGCGGCGCCGTCGGGCAGGCAGTGACCTGACGACCCCCGCCTCGCCGCGGCGCGGCCCGTGGTCTCGTCGCCGCGGCGTGGCGAAGACGCAGCACAGGCGGCCCGGGTCGTGACGACCCGGGACGCGT